>CP074573.1:2400000-2700000 GCA_018394295.1 Mycoplasmatota bacterium | reverse complement strand
AAAAGATTTAAATCATTCTCAAATAGTTCAAAAAGAGGGAGTCACTATGATGAGATTAGCTGAGGATGGTTCTTTTTTCTTTATTGCACCTAAGCCTGAAACAGCTTTTAATTTCTTACTTAATACAAAACAAAAACAACTAAAGGCTTTTGAATTATTAAGTAAAGAAGATTTTTATAATGTTTTAATTTTTTTAAATACAAGAGATAATAAAAACTTTACTTCAAGTCTGTTAATGAAAGAATTCGGGTTATCACTAGAAAGAAGTAAAGAAATAATTGAAGACTTAAGAAGTTTAAATTTATTAGATACTACTGAAATAGAACTAGATGATGAAATACGAAATACTTATTCATTGCGAAATAACCCTGCTATTATTGGATTATTATCATTTGTAGATATGATTGTTAACAGACCTAATGGTTTTTGTTATAATATATGGGATGGAAATGTAAAGTATTTTAATAAATAATAAGCGATTGATTTAAAGAATTATCAGAAAGGAAAAATTTATGAAAACTGGAGTATATGCAAAAAGGGATTTAGAATTAACAATAACTGAACAATTTATATTATTGCACTATAGAAAAAAAGATTATTATGGGACCAAATTATATAGGGAAGGGAAATTATTAGCGATTGTAGAAAGAAAATTAGAAGATAGTGTTATTTCATCATACTCATTTTTAAATAATAAAAATGAAATTATTTCTAATACTGACAAATATGTAAATATATTAAATGAAGAATTTGATTGGTCTACATATGAAAAAGACGTAGATTTATTATTAAAAGATTCTATTAATTTAATTGATAGTCATTCTAAAGTTCCTTCGGTAAGTGAGGTAGGTATCGCAAGATGTTTAAAAATATGGACTTTAGGTATTAGTTTTAATTTAAATAGTGAATCATTATATTTTTATATGCAAACAAATAAACTTCAATATGTATTTTCAATATCAAAAGAGAAAGATAATATTTACTGTGGAATATCTATAAATATACCTTATGATAATGGATTGTTTGGAGGAGGACAATATTTTAGAATTAGAAATTATAAAGATAATAAAGAAGCTTATTGTTGGTGGATTTGTGATTTAGGTGAAAAAGTAAAAGATGTTGAATTTAATAAAAATGTTTGTGAAAATGGTAAATGTATTCAAACCAACCAAGGTACTTATTGGACCATTAATAGATTTACTGATGATCAAATTGTTTTACAAGGTTGTGGAAACGATGAATATGTTTATAATCGTAATAATGTTATGGTTGAAAGGTTCTTATCAGAGTAATTATTAAAATAAGAAGATAAATATATAACAGGAATAAAATGTAGGCATAAAATGCGGCATTCCTTGATATACAAAATATAAATCATAATCATTTATTATTAGGTGCTATATTATCTATTTTATCTTTAGTTCTGTATGATCGACATTCTATATTGATGATATTGCAATGATGGGGAAGTCTATCTAATATCGCATTAACTAGGACGTTATCACTAAATATTTATCCCCATTTAGAAAGTGGTTTATTTGTTGTAATGATGGTTGATGTCATATTATAACGTTTTGCTACTAACTGAAAAATAAATTTGATGATTCTATGTCTAAAGGTAAAAATCCAACTTCATCAATGATTAAAACTTTATAATTTGCGAAGAATTTAAGTATTTTTTTTAGCCTTTTATCCAAATGAGCTATTTTAAGTTGTAGTATTAAATCATTACAACTTATAAAATAAGTTATATTTGATGTTAATACATTAAAATAAAGAAGTCTAGTCCAACTTCTTCCACAGCTTAAAATATCCTTTTTTTGTTCTTCATTAAGAATTTCAGTTGCCTTTTTTTTGAGTGATTTTAGGGAAACTTATTAAAACATAGAGGGAAGCTGTATTAAGATTTACTTTTAGTGGTATCAATTCTTCATTAAGCCAAAAATATTAAGGGATTTTTACATGTATATTTTATTTGTGGCTATAGTGAAAAGAAAAGCTCATTGGTAAAAGAGTTTATTTTTTGTAATTGTGGTCAACATTAATATCGAAAATAAAGAAAACATATTGTTGGTTTTAGTTATGGAATTGAATTTATTGGGTATTCAAATGAATTCAAGGGACCAAGAAAACATTTAATGGTAATAGGGTTTATGAGCAAGAATATTATGTTAATAGGAAACACATAGTTCAGAAGATAGGAAGAGGTTAGTTAAAAACTTTAATATTTAAAGGAGAAAATTATGATAAAGGTAGTTGATGTTTTGCATAATTGGGATATAAAGAGTGATTCTGTGAACCAAATATATACAAGTGCTTGGTCAATAGGTCCTGATTATATAATAAAATCAGGAAAAAATTTAGAGAGTGCAAAGAGAAATCTGACAATCATAAAATGTCTTAATGAGATCGGAATACCAGTGGCAGAAATAGTTCCAACAATACATGGAGATAATTTAGTAATTGTTGAAGACAAATATTTTATCCTAAGCAAACGAATTTGTGGAAGACATACAAAAAATATATATGATATGAATTACATTGATATTGCACAAGAATCTGGGGATATTATAGCTAAGCTCCATCTTGCTTTTTTAGAATGTCAAAACAAAATAGAATGTTGGGAAAATAGTCTCTTAACAGAAATGAACGGTTGGATTAAAGATGTTTTTGATTCTGAGGGTTATTCACTTGTTAGTAAAGAAGAGTTTTTAGTAACTGTTAGAAGACTTGATGAGGTCTATTCAGAATTACCTAAACAGCTTATTCATAGAGATTTACATTTTGGAAATCTATTGTTTGAACAAGGAAAGGTCTCAGGTTATATAGACTTTGATCTATCTCAAAAAAACATACGTATCTTTGACATATGTTACTTTGTACTTGGTTTACTTATTGATTGTATTAATGATAAAGAAAAAATAAATAAATGGTTTATAGTATTAAAGAACTTTATTATAGGATATGAGAGAAATATATCTTTAACAGACAATGAGAAAAAGTCTGCTAGTTGCGTAATGGAGTGTATTGAAATATTATTTTTAGCATATTTTACAAAAAATAAAGACTACAAACTTGCTCAAAATGCAGCTGAAATGTTTAAATGGATAAGAAAAAATGAAACAATGATTCAAGAATCTTTTTTGCTGAAAGCTTAATTGAATGATAATATAATTTAACAGTATAAATTAAGTTAGAATGTTATCCATTAATGTTATTTGCAGGTACCATATTATACTTTCAAAAAAAAGGATTAATAGAAAAAATATATTATAAATGGCTTAAATTATATTGTGTGCTCAAATTATTTTAATAAAATGGAAATTATAAAAGATAAGTTAAAATTAAAAAAAAGTAAATGACCTTCTTAAAAATTTGATCTATTTACTTTGATACTTTAACTACGATAAATAGTATCCCAATAATATTATTTATAAATATTTCTTCATTTTGATAAATTCAAATTCTCCCCCATTTGTTTTTTGCATATATTTCTCTATAGGTTGAAATCCAATTTTCTCATATAATCTGATTGCTCTTTTGTTAAATAAGGCGACTGCCAGCATAACATAATTTTTTCTATAATTAAACTTTTTTATTGCAAAATTGATACCTGAAATTACAAACTCATATCCAAGACTTCTTCCTGTTAATTCTGGTTTAAGACCAAATCCCAACCACATAATGTCGTCTTCAAAATTAAATGAATAAAATCCAATTAACTCACATTCTTCATTTAGCACTCCAAAATAAATTCCATCCCAATTTTCTTCATTAAGAAAATCATCTAGATCTTCTTCATCAGCTGTCATATCATAGAATGAAAAAATCCCATTATATTTCCAATTGTATGCAATCTCATTTGCATATTTTTTATTCATAGGAACAAATTTATAACTCATTGTTTTTCTTCTCCTTTTATACAAAGTATTACTATGCACCCTTATTTTTTCATAATCTAAATACAATAAAAGTTAACGACATTACTTCGTAAATTCTATATATAAGATACAATTCAAAGAAAAGATGTACAAAATCTCATTTGATTATATCATAAATTTCCATATCTGTATAAATTTTAGATTAATCGTAAAATGTAAGAAAATAAAGTATCTGTTCTTTAGTTATAATTTAATGTTATATTAATGTTTCTCTCACTTTATAGAAATATTACCCATTTATACTATGTGTATAAAAATAAAGGAGAGATTTATATGCATAAAATTATATCTAGAACCATGTTTACTTTATTGTTATTTGTTTTGTTAATGTCATCACTTTCATTAAAAGTTTCTGCAGAGGAAACAAATTATACACCTTCAGGTATTGCTTACTCAGAGTTAAAGGATGTTATCGATAACTATGTAAATGAATATATAGGTAATACGACTGCTGGAGCATCTGTAGCAGTTTTACAAAATGATGAAACCATATTTAAATCAAACTATGGATACAGCGATATTAAAAACAAAATTCCTATTACAGATAATACAGTATTTGAGTGGGGATCAGTAACCAAATTATTTGTTTGGGTTAGCGTTATGCAGTTAGTAGAGGAAGATAAATTAGATTTAAACGAAGATATCAAAGTATATTTACCAGAAAACTTTTTTAAAAAATCACAGTTTAAACAGCCAATTACTATGTTAAATCTTATGAATCATAATGGTGGTTGGGAAGAACATCTGACTGATTTATTTAATAGTAATCCACAAAATGTGAAATCGTTAAAAGAAACATTAGAAATCTTTGAGCCAAAACAGGTTTATAAACCAGGTGAGGTAGTATCTTATTCTAATTATGGTGCAGGTTTAGCCGCTTATATTGTTGAATGTATTACAGGTATGGATTTTTATGAATATGTAAATCAATATATTTTTGATGTTCTTGATATGAAGAAAACATCCATCCATCCATTACAAGAGGATAACTTGTTTATTCAAAAAAATCGTCAGTTAACCAAGGGTTATTCAAACGGTTTTAAAGAAAGACCAATTTATTATTTAGGACTTTACCCTGCTGGTGGTGCGATTGGAACATTATCTGATATGTGTAAATTTGTCAGTGCATTAATCCCAAAAGATGGGGAAACATCACCATTGTTCAAAAAGGAAGATACGCTTGATTTCTTGTTTTCAAAAAGTTATGTACCAACCGATGATTTTCCAGGTATCTCTCATGGCTTTTGGGAGCATTATTACTCTGTTCGTACATTGGAACATGGTGGTAATACTGATTCATTTTCAGCTCAAATCACCTTTGCACCAGAAGAAGGAGTGGCAGTTCTTATAATGAGCAATCAAGCACATGAAAGAGCTATATGTTTTGGGCTTAAAGACAAGATATTCGGTTCATATAAAACAGATAATTTTGATGGTGAACTTCCAGATTCAAGTATTGTAAAAGGAAACTATTGGAGTATGAGAAGAACTCACAGTGGGTTTTCACAATGGATGAATTTAATTATAAATGAAGTTACAGTAGTTGATGAAAACACAATAGATATTGATGGGGATGTTTATTATCAAATAAGACCGTATGTCTATCAATATACAGATAAAGGTGGAGCTAGTGAGTTAATTTATTTGGATGTTATAAACGGACAAGTAAAAAGTATGTATCAGGAATATGGAGAATATGAGCCTATAAGTAACTTAGTAGTTAT
Source organism: Mycoplasmatota bacterium (assembly GCA_018394295.1). NCBI lineage: Bacteria > Bacillati > Mycoplasmatota > Mycoplasmatota bacterium. The sequence goes on along the minus strand of CP074573.1, from coordinate 2,694,335 downwards.
AAGTCGTTTAGGAGTAATGGCTTTTCTTGTTTTCAGTTTAATATATTTTATCTTTGCATTTATTATTTCAGTAATTTATGGATTGAAAAGGAAAAATAATCTTTCCATTAAGGCTAAAAGAATGATAATATTGAATATAGTTGGATTTGTTTCAATTGTGAATACAGGCATTTTGTTCTATAGATCATCAATGTATCCTAGTTATAATGATTTAAAAATTCATTTTATAGTTAATATTATAGCAGTAGTATTGATAATGTTTACTCTATGCAGGAATTTAATTTCAGCGATAAAAAGAAAAACGGAAGATAAAAGAAAGATAGGTTATATTCTTGCAAATATAATTGCTGTATTGTATGTAGTGATAATCGTAGCCTGTGGGATTTATAAATAGTAATAGTATTTTAAGGAGGTTACATAATGTACAAAATTCTAATCGCAGATGATGAAAGTGATATAATAAAACTTTTGCGGTTATATCTTGAAAAAGATGATATCAAAATATATGAGGCTAATGATGGGGAAGCAGCTATAGGTGTACTAGAAGAAAATGAGATTGATTTAGCTATTGTAGATATTATGATGCCTAAATTAAATGGATTTGAATTAATAAAAAAAATAAGAGTATCAAATAATATTCCTATTATGATTATTTCAGCAAAAGTTGAAACAGCTGATAAAATATTTGGTTTAGAGCTCGGTGCAGATGACTATATAACAAAACCCTTTGATCCAATGGAAGTGGCTGCAAGAGTAAAGGCAAATTTAAGACGTTTCTATAACCTAAATCAGTTGAAAACAGATAATATCACAGAAATTAAAGTTAGGGATTTAATTCTTGATACAAGTCAATGCGTATTATATAAAGATGATAAAAAAATAGACTTGACTTCTGTTGAATACAAAGTGTTAAAGTTGTTTATGGAGTCACCAGGAAGAGTATTTACTAAAGAGCAAATATTTGATTCTGGATGGGGAGAAGAATATGTAGTTGATGATAATACCATACGAGTATGTATCAGTAAGTTGAGAAATAAAGTTGGTGAAGAAGAAATTAAAACAATTCGAGGTTTAGGGTATAGATTGGAGAAATAGTATGAAGACATTAAAAAAATACTTAATTAGAATATTTATTATAATTACGGTTACTATGGCATTTTTGAACTCTATAATAGATAGTGTATTCGATACTGTCACAGTAGATATTACAGATGAACGAATAATGGAACTAGCTTTAATTTTATATTTAATTGCAAGTATCTTAATTTTTGTTTTTGGTGTAGTTATATTTGTTCGCCTAGTTAGTAAGAAAATCGAAAAAGAAAATACAAAATATAACCAAGAAAGAAGTATGTTGTTTGCTAATATTACTCATGATTTAAAGACCCCTATTACAACTATAATGGGATTTTCGAAGGCATTATACGATGATGAAGTAACCGATGAAACAGAAAAAAAGGAACTATTAAATTCAATTTATGGAAAGTCTATAAAGGTAAATGAATTATTAGATTTAATGTTTCAATATACTAAACTTGATGGACTAGATTATGAAATGAAGCTAAAAGACCAGGATGTTGGAAGGCTTATTAAAGAAGTAATAGCCCTTCATTATAATGAATTTGAAGAAAAGAATATCGAGATAAATATAGAAATACCCGAAAGAACTATCAAAAGAAATCTTGATCATGTGCAGTTTTCTAGAGCTATTTCAAATCTACTTATAAATGCATATCGACATAATAAATCTGGAAGTAAAGTGAAAGTTCGTTTAGAAGAAGATAACGAGATTAAAATAATAGTGGCAGATAATGGAGAAAATATTAGCGATGAGATGAAGGAAGACATTTTTAATCCCTTTATATGTGGTGATGAATCAAGAAATAGCAAAGGCGGAAGTGGATTGGGATTAGCCATAACAAAAAAAATAGTAGAGAAACATGGCGGAAAAATCTTTATTGATTCTGATATAGATGGGTATACGAAAGGCTTTGTCGTACAATTATAATATTTAAATTGATAAATAAGTTCAATTTATATTTGTTAAGTAAGGATTTTAAATTAAAGTTTCCTATAACTAAGACAATAAAGTGGAGGTTGAATAGGATACAAAAATATGAGAGCCAATTGAAGTAATTTATTTGTTTTAATTACTTCAATTGGTTTTTTGTTTTAATTAAAACATTATCATTTTTAATAAATATATATTGACAACTAATAAGTATACTGATAGTATATTTAGTATACTAATGATATACTAAAAGGAGGGTCGTTATGGGTAGAGAAAATAAGAATAAAATTATTGCGGAATTACATAGAAAAAACATATTATGTAGTGCAGAAGAATTATTTAAAGAACAAGGTTTCATCAATACAACAATTAATGATATTTCTAGACTATCAGAATATAGTAGGAGGACGATTTACTCATATTTTAATAGTAAGGAGGAGATTTTGAACTATATTGTTTTGCAGGGACTTGAAGAATTGTTAAGAAATGTTACCGTAGCCCTAGAATCTAGTAATAATTATCTTGGACAGTATAAATTAATATGTAAGGCTATGGAAAGTTACTATTTAAATTCACCGTTTTCTTTTAAGATGGTGGATCAGATGCAAAACAAAAACATTGATATTGATACAGTATCAACAACTGTCAAAAAAATTTTTGCTGTTGGCAAGGAAATTAATGATTTACTTGAAGCATATATAGAAACTGGTAAGAAACAAGGGGTTTTTAGAGTTGATATTAAAACAAAAGAAACAGTATATATTATGTGGTCAAATATTGCGTCATTACTTAGTTTAATAAATAATAAAGGGCAGTTTATAGAAAAAGATACTAATACCACAAAAGAAGAATTTTTAAATTATGGATACATTCAAATAATTAATTCAATTTTAGAGGAGAGGATATAATGAAAGAAAATAAACATAGTATGACAGCATTGGTGAGTTCTTTTAGTAGGGCCTATCATACAAAGAATAATGATTATAGAGTTTTCAGTGATAGTTTAGCTACAGAATTTTTAAAAGCTGAGGAATATGAGAGTATTAGTGAAAATATGAGAAAAGGCATTAACTTTTTTAATCCATCCTTTAATGGAAATGATAGTGAAGCTTTGGAGTGGATTGTTAACAATCAACTATCTCCTACCCCTTTAGGAAGAGCAGCCTTTGCAGAAGAGATGTTAGAAAATGCGATAAGAATAGGAGCAAGTCAATATGTTATATTAGGAGCTGGAATGGACACTTTTGCTTTCAGGCAACCTAATTACGTAAAACACTTGACTATATTTGAACTTGATCTTCCTAATACACAAAATTTTAAGATGAAAAGAATTACAGACCTAAATTGGGAATTACCTAAGAATCTTAGTTTAATATCAACAGACTTAACCAATGAAAGTTGGGAAAAGGCACTTACAAACTGTGGCAACTTCAATGGTTCAGAAATTACTTACTGTACTTTATTAGGTCTGGTGTATTACCTAACTGTAGATAATTTTAAAAAACTTATAAAAAAATTATACAACCTATTTCCAGATGGGAGTAGCATAGTTTTTGACTATCCAGATGAAAATACTTTTACTGAAAAGGCAAGTTTACGAGTCCAAAAACAGGTTGCAATGGCTAATTTCAGTGGAGAGAAAATGTTAGCAGCTTATAGCTATAATGAAATGGAAAATATTTTATCTGATTGTGGATTTCTAATATATGACCATTTGACTCCAGAAGATATAAATAAACGTTACTTTGAAACATACAATAACATAAATAAACATAAGCAAATATTTGCTTTTGAAAATGTGAATTATTGTCTAGCTGTGAAAAAATCATGTAATTGTAGTTAATAGTAAAAAATGAAAAAAGTGCTGGTAGAAAGGCGCTTTTTGGTATATTGTAAAATATATGATTAGTTATGGGAGGAAAAGGTCATTCGTAAATCAAGTAATAATAGGTCTTACAGTTATTTTACGCTCTCTTCTTGTTTTATTAAAATTTTAATAGTTTATAGTGTATTGATTTTTTCACAAATGAATATAAAAATGAAAAATCAACTATTTTTGTAAATATATTTATGATTATTGCATAAGGGTATAATATCTGCTAAGATATAGATAAGTTTTTTATTAAAATATAGATTTAAGTTCATAATTAGGGAGGAGATAACAAATGGGTATTTATAAGTTAAACAAAGATGATATACAGATTGCTAATGATGTATCAAAAATTTTTCATTGCCTTGAGTCAGATGAAAAAAAGATTATTCAATTTTTATCAAATGATAAAAATCATTTGATAATCTACTATGTTGAAGATAAAATTGCTGGCTTTGTTCTTGGATATGAATTACAAAGATTTGATGGAAAAAATAATATGATGTACATGCATGAAATTGAAGTATTACCTGATTACAGAAAAAAAGGAATTGGAAAAAAGTTAATGGATTCTTTAAAAGAAATATGTAAAAATAGAAATGTATTTAGGATATTCCTTATAACAGAGAAATCTAATTTACCTGCTGTAGCATTATATGAAACAATGGAAGGAATAGCAAAGAATAACGATGATATAGTGTTTACATATAAAATATAAAAATGCTGATATAAAAATTTAATTATTATGGAGATAAAAAATTCCGCTTTAAGAGATTTGAAGCGGAATTTTAGTATTTTGTTAATATTATTAAATAAATATTTACCATCTAATCCATAGTAACTCTAAATTCGTCAAAGTAAAAGTCACAGATTTCAAGACAAGAGAACCTATTTTTTTATGATTCTAATTGATAATATTTTTATATAATTTGGAAAAAAATAACAACGATTAAAGTTTGACAGTTTATTTGAAGAGTGATATTATTTCTATAGTCTTTATTTGCATATTTTCGAAAATAATTAAAGGAGAAATTTAAAAATGATAAATCAGAAAGAACTTTATAAACTCCACGCAGATTATTGTAAATTCATGGCTAATCCAAAGAGGATAGAAATTCTTTTTCTATTAGGAGAAAAAGAAATGTGTGTAGATGAGATTGCTTCAGAAATGCAGATTAAGATTCCTAATATTTCCCAACATTTAGCTGTGATGCGAGAAAAAGGCGTTGTCGAGGTAAGACGTGAGGGCAGAAAGATGTATTACACGCTTGCTAATCCTAAAACTCTTCAAGCCTGCATCATCATGAGAGAGGCTATGGTGGAACAGATAGAAAAGCAAATTGACATGATAAAATCAATAAAATAATAAATGATAGAGAGAGGTAATGTTTATGAAGGTAGGATTAATCAGATGTATGCAGACAGAGGATATGTGTCCGACAACTTCTTGTTTTAAAGTGATGAACAAAAAAAAGTTAGCCTTTGAAGGTATCGATGAAGATATCGAAGTAATTGGAGTGAATACCTGTGGTGGCTGCCCAAGCAAAAAAGCGGTGATGAGAGCTGCTGAGATGGTTAAACGAGGAGCAGATACTATTGTTCTGGCTTCCTGTATTACTAAAGGCAATCCTATTGGCTTTGCCTGTCCACATGCAGATCAAATGAAAGCTGCAATCGAAAAAAAAATAGGAGAATCAATTAAGATTATTGATTATACTCACTAATATATTGTTTAATACAAGCATGTTTATGTAATTAAAGGAAGGGTGATTATAAGTAAGTTGTAATAGAAATCAAAAAAATAGAGTGTCGAAATAAATGGTAAAAAGTGGATAAAGCGCTGAAAGAAAGGCGCTTTTTTGGTATAATGAAATGTATATGAATTAGATATGGGAGGAATAGATATGAAAAAATCATTCGCACAACAAGTTATAATAGGTATTACAGGAATTTTAGTAGTTATTGGTTTCATTGTTTTCTATGTAAATATGTTTGATATAAAACCTGGATGGATTAACAATATAATAATAGCATTATCTATGGCATTATTTTTGGGGAGTTTATTATATATATTTGGTGGTAAACCATCGTTTTTTATTGGTGTTAAGCTAGGTTTTGGCATGGTAACTTTTATGGTTCTAGTGAAGGAATTACCACGTTTTTGGAGTGGAGTTTTAATTGTTTTATGTGCAATAGTTTTCATGGGAATTCCAGTAGTAAAAGAGTATTTATATGACCGAGAAAAGAACTCAAAATTTCCTAAGAATAAAAAAATTGCTAAGGCTATAAAAGAACAAGAAGAGTTAGATGAAGTATTACAAGATATAAATGAAGAGTTTCTATCTTCCATTGATTATAGTAATCAATCATTACTTTTACAAAGTTCAAGTGGTAAATTCTATCAGTGTATTAAAGGATATAATGAATTTTACTTTATCCATGTCGGTAGTGAATTAATAGGTATAGATTTTGATTTATTAAAAACAGATTTCTCAGATGAAAAAAAATATATAAGTAATAAAAAAGATTACATAATAAAAAAGAATGATATTAGTTCAATAAAATATAAGGTAGATAAAGTAAAAAACTTATCTTATGACAATAGTGGTTCAATTATTATATATCATGATTATAAGAAAAAAAAGAAATTTAAATTATTAGAAATCATATCGAAAAAAAGTGTAAAAGCATTTTTTCAAGGAATTAATATTGATATCAAATCAAAGGAACAGGTTAATACTCCTGTTATTAAAAAGGGTAAACATAATCAAAAATCAATAAGCAATTTAAAGCTAATATTTATAATTTTAACATTTATTTCTATTCTTGTTTCAGCTATTTTTCTATTTTTACCATTTAGTTATAAAATATTATCAATACTGTGCATGTTAGTATTTATATCAAGTTTTGTACTTTATGTAATGTACAATGATATTATATCTATAGAGGATGATAGTAATCATAAAACTTTTACTAAGGATAAGATAAATATTATTTTTGTTTTAATGTTTCCTTGTATTAGTTTAGGGTTACGTTCACTTCTTGATTTTGATTTAATGTCTTATAAAACGTTTTTAGTTTTTAGTATTTTGATTTTTTCAATTATTTTACTAGTCTTTTTTATTTTTACAAATGAATATAAAAATAAAAAATCAGCTATTTTTGTAATTATATTTGCTGCTTTGTTCTTTTCTCCTTCAGTTGTAGTTCAAACAAATTATATTTTTGATTCATCTGAATCAAAAATAATACAAACTGAAATTATTGATAAGCGAGTTTCTGAAAGTTCAAAGTCACCAGATAAATATTTAATAAAAGTGATTGTCTCAAATGGTAAGACAATTGAGTTAGATATCTCAGAGGAATATTATAATAGCCTTACTATTGGCGATGTAGTTGATGTAGGTGAAAAAGAAGGTTTTTTGAAAATAGGATATGTATATGTAATAGAAGATTAATTATAGATAGATCTAAGAAATATGTGCTTTTGTCAGATATTTGTTTACACTATTTTTGAGTTAGAATACTACATATTAGAGGAAGTGATGGAATTGAATATAACTTTTTATATTATCACACTATTTCTTTTGGGATTGTCTTATTATAAAGATAAGAGAAAGACAAAAAAAGCTTTGAAAAAAGCTTGGAAAGCATTTGAAAATATATTACCACAGTTTTTAGGAGTTATTGTGCTTGTTGGAATTTTACTTGCCATATTTGATGCAGAATTTATTTCAAAAATTATAGGTTCTGAGTCAGGATGGTATGGTGTATTAATTTCTGCAGTTGTTGGCGCTATAACACTTATTCCAGGATTTGTGGCTTTTCCTACAGCAGCACTGTTACTTGAAAATGGAGCAGGTTACATGCAAATTGGTGCTTTTGTATCAACATTGATGATGGTAGGAGTTGTAACAGCACCTGTTGAAGTTAAATATTTCGGTAAGCGACTTACCATAGCAAGAAATATATTAGCTTTTCTATTTTCGTTTATAGTAGCATATATTATAGGAATGGTGGCGACATGTTTATGAATATAGTGAAAAGATATAGATTCTTTATAGTAACTTTAGTAGCTTTAGGTTTAGTATTTTTTATAAATAGAGAGATTGGTTTAAAGGCAATAAATGTTACAGGATACTCATTTAAAGAGATGGCTTTGGTAATTCCGCCAGTATTTGTCTTACTAGGGCTTTTAGATATATGGATTCCTAGGGAGACAATGATTAAATACATGGGTGAAGAATCAGGAGTTAAAGGTATTGTTTTAGCATTTCTTATAGGTTCAGCTGCTGCTGGTCCATTATATGGAGCATTTCCTGTAGCCGCAGTGTTTATGAAAAAAGGTGTGAAATTTAGTAATGTACTTATATTTATAGGTGCATGGTCGACAACAAAGATTCCTATGTTTTTATTTGAATTATCCTCTTTAGGAGCAAAATTTGCTGTAACTAGGTTATTGGTGGATATACTAGGAATAATTATTATTGCTTATATTCTTTCTAAGATGATTTCTAAAGAAGAAATTAAGAGAATATATACTAAAGCTGAGTCTTTATAAAGGTGTTTGTGTTATTTAATAGAAATGGTAATGATACTAATGTTACAACAAATATGTGGAAAACAGGGGGATGTGTACTTTGAAAATATCATTGAAAGAATGATACAAGAAGTGAAAAATTTTGGTAAAAGCGAGATTTCTACGTTAATAGGAGGAGTTATTAAGGATGAAAAATTCATTAATAATATTAATTATTATTATTATTATATCAATTTTATCAGGTTGTGATAAAAATAATAATGAACCATTGGAGTCAGGATTTATTTATAAAAATGTATCTGATAAACCAAGTCAAAGCAACTTTTGTGGTTATAGTAGTAGTGTTAATGAATTTCAAATTGATGAAGTTGAACTTAATTTTTTTATTGGAATAAGTGAGATTGCAATTTCGACAAGTATTTTTAGAATTGAAAAAATACAAATATATGCCCAAAATAAAAATTTAAATGAAAAAGTAATATTAACTGAAATAGATGATTTTCAAAATGACACTTTCAAATTTGATAAATTGATAATTAATAATTCCAGTTATAAAATCAACTATAAATACTCTATTAAAATAAATCTACCGAAAGAACTTTTTGAAGACAGTAGTGGAAAAATTGAAATTGGTTTTTTAGCACTTATTAACTATGATAGTAATGTAGAGTCTGTATCATTTAAGACTTGGGACTTTATTTATTATAGAAAAGTTAATGATAAGATTTTATTGTCTAATGAATAAATGTTTATAAAGTTTATAAGATTTTATATTTCTCAAATGTATAAAATTTTTATCAATTAAAGGAAAATTTAGATATGTTCCTCCCAAGAGAGAAAGAACAAAAATGAACCATTGACTAAGCAAGGTATCGGTTATGTTGATAGGTTTGGTAATGCATGGTAAAAAGGACCTTTCAGAATTCCTGGACAACCTCTTGAGTGGAATGTACAATTATCTAAAACTGGTTTGAATCAACTTGGATGAGCATCATGAGATGGATCCCATATAAATGTATCTTTAGATGGATATATTACACATAGGTAAATGGAGGAAATAATGTATATTAGGATGTTCACTTATTCAAAGAATGAATATGAAGCAAAAAACATATTTAAAAATATGATAGTTGATATTCAATATTACATAAAATTATTAAAATATGAAAAGATAGAAAAATATTATAAATTTGATAACAGTTTTTTAATTGAAGTCACAATAGAATTAAGTGAAGAATTTAATCAAAAAAAAGCAGAGGATTTTTTCAAAAGTATTTCTGATTTCTGGATAATGTTCGGACAACCTATAGATAATATTCTTGCTTCTAAAACAACTATAGGTTGTAATTATATGAAATTTGATATTGAAATGATTAATATTTACCTTTCAAAAGAAGAAATTTCTGAAATATTTCCATTTAATTCTAATATATTTAATAAATAATGTTTTGTTAGGTGAATATATAGATAAGTTTAAATATAAGCCTCTTACTAATGAACCAGTAGAAAAGTTTGAATACTCTAATATATAATGATCTAGAAAAAAAGATATCAAGATATTAATCATCTTTTCAATTTATGTTATGTATTAGGAAAATTAGATATGAATATCAAAAGGTACTGTTAATACAGTACCTTTTTGATAATATTAGTTAATCATAAGTAAATATTTTATTTTTTAGAAACTTTAATCAGTTCATTTAATTGTTCTATAATTCCACCACTTGAAGAAAATGAGATATTCCCGACTTTATCACATATTCTTTCTAGATATTCTAATTCTTTTAGTTTATATAGTGTTTCATTTTCGTCCATAATTTTTGCGGTATTTAATAGGCTTCGTGTTGATGCTGTTTCTTCACGTCTAGTAATCACATTGGCTTGAGCTTTCTTTTCAGCGAGTAGTATTGTATTAAGGATATCTTTTATTTCTCCAGGTAAAATAATATCTTTAAGACCAGCTTCCATAAATATAGCTCCAAAGTCATTTTCTTTTGGTTTAACTGTATCTAAAATAATTTTGCCTATTTCATGTTTTTCAGCTAATAATTCATCAAGTGTCTTTGTGGATACATATTCTCTTAGAGCCAGTTGCATAAATAGATAGAGTTGTTCTTCATAATGATCTAATGTGGTTGCGGCTTTTAGGCTATCTGTAATTTTATATGATAATACAAAATTCATTCTTAATGTTACTTTATCTTTTGTTAGTAATTCTTGACCACTGATTTGTAATACTTGATTTCTAGTATCAATATATTTAACATTAATAACATTGATATTCGTAAAGAAATAATATTTTCCAGGACCTAATAATTTTCCAAACTTACCGTTTACTTTTAATATTCCAATAAATCCTTCTTCAACTACATATGAACATATTATTTTACGATAATTATCATGATATATTAGTGATTCTAATACACTTATATCAATCGAGTCCGGAATATAAATATCTTTTGTATCAACAATTGTGAAAGTGTGTGCGTATGTATCGTTGAAAAAAGAATAAGTACCTGCCGTTAATAATTCAAAGAAAAGTCCATCAATGAAGTGAAATGCAACTTCATTTTCTTTAACTTGAATGGATGTAATCTTGTTAAGTAACACTTTATTATTAGCTAATGTTTTAACCTCAATTCCATTATTTTCAAGTGCTATTTTCTTATTTACTATTATAACTTTTCTGGATTTTAAAACATAAGTATATTCACCTACTGTTAATACTTTTTTAAATACTTGTTTCTTAAATAGTAAACCAACTTCATTACTTTTGATAATATATTTCATTATCCCACTCCCTTATTTTTATAGGCAGTGTAAAAGTTTTTCTTAAACCCTATACAAAACCTTATATATATATTATTTTTTATTATATAATGAGTTCCCCCCCTGTGTTTGGGAGGTTTCTCGTTATATTTTTTTAACCCTTTATATACAAAAAGATAGATACCCCTGATATAATTAAGTCACCACAACCAACCATACAGGGGGTATCTATCATGGTTAAAATTATATCAGTTCTTTCAGTATTTTTAAAGTCTTTAAACAAACTACTTTATAAATTTATTCTTTTTCTAGATTCCTACATTATTTCTACACCTAGTTCTAAGTCATCTGGCACTTATTATGAACCTTTTAGGAAGTTCACTGTTGATGGTGAACCTATTATTCAAAAGATTGAAAAGCTAGATTATCAAGAATTGCTTAATGAGTATTTTTTAAAGCACAATAAGCAATTAAAACCTGTTTCTAGAAGAAATCCATCAAAACTTGATTTTAAAGGAAATTGCCCTATTTGTGGTGCTCCTCATAAATATATCTATGAAAATAATATTAAATCAAAACAATTACTTTGTAAGGTATGTAGTCATACATTTACCTTGAATAATGATTTTCTTGAAAAGATTATTTTAAAATGTCCTCATTGTTCAAAGAACCTTGAAAGAATTAAAGACCGTAATAGTTATATTATTTATAAATGCAGACATAAGAAATGTTCCTTTTATTTAGATAAATTAAAGAAATTATCATTTGATCAATTAAAACAATATAAAAAAAAACCAGGTAAATTTAAACTTCATTATATCTATCGTGCTTTCGATATTAACTTTGATTCACTAGAACGTGACTCTATGTCTAATTTAAATATGAAGGTTGATTTAGCCAATATCAGACACTCTAAGCATACTCTAGGCTTAATCTTAACGTATTACGTTAACTACGGTTTGTCGAGTAGGAAAACTGCAGCTATCATGTATGATATTCACCAAGTTAAGATTTCCCATCAAACCGTGATGAATTATGCAAATAGTGTTTCTACAATGATTCGTCCCTTACTTGAAAATTACCCATATGATTTATCATCTGACCTTTGTGGGGATGAAACATATGTTAGGGTTAAGGGGAAGAAGCATTATATCTTCTTCTTCTCAGATAAAATTAAAAAGATTATTACTTCTTATCAAGTTTTTAGTAAACGTGATACTTTTTCTGCAGTTGTTTCACTATATCAAACATTCAAAAAATACACTGAACTACCTAAGAATTTGAAAATAGTTGTGGATGGTAACCCTATTTACAACGCTGCATGATCATACTTTAAAAGCATGAACATAAATTTCGATTTATTTCAAGTTATAGGACTCACTAATAACACGGAAACAGACAAGGATTATCGTCCATTTAAACAAGTAACTGAGCGGTTAAATAGAACTTTCAAAGACGATTATATCCAAATGAACGGCTTTGGTAACATCAAGAGTGCTAACACTTATATGGTCTTATTTACAACGTTTTTTAACTTCCTAAGACCACATAAATCGTTAGGTTATAACCCACCTGTTAAATTAGAAGAGTTTGAGGATTTACCCCATATGCCAAGCAAATGGCTTTCTCTAATAGATATGAGTTACTCTTATATAAACTAATTTTTAACTAAGGAGTATCTCTATATAAGCGTATTTAAATATGCCTTTTTTATTTGCATATAATGATATAGTAAGATAAAACTGAGTATTGTAATCTAACATACTACAATTCCAGTTTTTTTTATTTTGGGTCATAGAGTTATTATGAGTTTTCATAATTTATTTGACACTACCTTTTTATAAGATAATCCCCTGAGGGTAAATGCCTATAGAAATAATAAGCGAATATTTCAAAAGTAAATAACGGATAAATTATTAAGTAGCATTATATATTTACGGACACAAGTGGTTTAGCCATTGGTATTAATAGACATAAACGTTAGGATAAATAAGTGTTGGTAAATATAAAATGTCTACGGTATCCTAATTTATACAAGGTAATTTACTTTTTTATTAATATAAAAATATTAATGGAAATATTAACTTAAAATTTCTATTCTTTTTTTTTATTTCTGATTAAAAGTCAGATCTAAACCATAGCAACATTCCTGATGTTGTGGGGAATCGAACCCCCAATTTGGTAAATTAAAATTCCGGTATACAGATAAAAAGCATTTAACTGCACCACATTAACATTCAGAGTTAATCATATAGAAATTTTAATTACGATTTAATTATGTTATAATTTTATATATATATCAATATTATAGATGATTTATATATCGTTAAAAAATTAGAGAAATAAAAAACCACCAGATTCAGTAGGTCTAGGGCAGGTTGAATCCAAGTTTATAATAGAAATGGTTTATGGAATCACTAAGAGTCATTCAACAATACTATCTAATATCTCTGATGCATTAGATGAAAAAATTAAAAAGATAAATACAGTTGAAAGATTATCAAGAATTTCAAATCAAGATTTAAGTTTAGAAAAATTATATCAGAATTATATGAAAGAGATAAACAAAGTTATTGGTGATGAACCTATTATTATGGTAATAGTTATTTTAGTAAGCTTATTTTCTCATATTATTGCTTGAAAATATGAAATTTTAAAAAAGCGGCTGATGTTATTCAAAATCAGCTGATAAAAAATACAATATACAAAAACATAAAGTAGATAAGTGTTGACAAAGAATAAAGGAAGTAGTAATATAGATTATATAGACCACTTGGTCTAGACTGTGTGGTCCGTAACAGACATTAAATTTTATAGCGAAGTAGTTAAGTTGGTATTCAGTATGTAGTTTTTTAACTTTTCTGAGATTATAGGAGGTACATTGCCTAGAATTAAAAAGGTTTCTCAAAGGGTATTGAAAGGGAAATAATATCAGAATACTTGATTTAGTTTATGTAGATATTCCAATGATTATTAAATAGGATTACTACCCAGTAAATGTTCATTTTAAGGGCGAAATCAGAATTGAGCAATAGAATAGTGAATAATAATTGATAATAATATATTATCAATTATCCCTACATTTATGGAATCTTATTTTAGGAATAAAGTCATACGAAAGCTTAATTTAATGATAAAAGCAAGACTAAAGTTGGAGGTAATAAGATGATATTTGAAAATCAAAAGGGTTTAAGAACATATTATGAGGAGTATGGGGAAAAATGCGATCCTACTATACTTTTAATTCATGGAATAGGTGCAGACAATCAAATGTGGAGACCTCAAACAGAATTGTATGCTTCAAAAGGATATCATATTATTGTTCCTGATATGATTGCACATGGAAAATCTTCAAGGGTTAATAAATTAACACTCTCTGATTGGACAAAACAAATAGAGGAATTACTAATACATTTAAATATACATAAAGTATCTATAATCGGTGTGAGTATGGGAGGAGTAATAGCTTTATCATTTATTGTAAACTATCCTGATTTAGTAGATAAAATAATAATTTCTGATAGTTTTGGAGAGTTAAAAACAATCCCTGAAAGAATACTTGGTTTTTCATCGGTAATAGGATATAAATTATTTAAAATTTTAGGGAACAAAGCATTAGCAAAAGGAATGGAGTCTACTTACAAAGCTGATTTTGCTTATAGAGCTAAAAAATATTTTAAGGAAATCTGCCTAGAGGTTGATCTGAAACAAATGGTTTTGTCAAGAAAGGCGATTAATCAGATAGCTATTTTAGATGAATTAAACAACCATAAATTTAATGCTATGGTAATGGTTGGAAGTGAATTTGGTAAATGGTTTGTAAAGATAAATAAGAAAATAGCAGATTCTTTAGGAACAGATTTAATTATTTTACAGAATTCGATGGATCCATCTAATTTAGTAAATCCAGATGAATTTAATAAAAATGTACTTGAATTTCTCGATGAATAAATATTAGAAGAAATTTTATGGGAAAACAATAAGAAACCTGAAGTATACGATTATCAGAAATGGTTACACAGAGGGTGAAATTTATAAAATGGAGGGATTTAATTGTCAGAAAAACAGAGGATAACAAAAGTTATAAATGAGTTTTACAGGATAATTTCAGGAAAATCTAATGAAAAACGGGATTGGGTTTATTTTAAAAATCTATTTACAAAAGACGCAATAATAAAACCAATAATAATAAATGAAGAAAATGAAGTTTTGTCATTACAAATTGATGTAAATCAATATATTTTAAAGGTTAACAATTTCCTTAAAGAGCATGATTTTTATGAATATGGATTAAACTATGAGATTAAAACTTATAAGAATATAGCTAATGTTTATAGTATGTATGAAGCGAAAAAGTCTAAAGAACATGAAGAAATTATAAAAAGAGGTGTAAACTTAATCCATTTATTTAATGACGGAAGTGGTTGGAAGATTTCAAATATGTTATGGCAAGATGAATAAAAATTTATTTAGATATTGTAAAGATAGCGAGGTTTCCATTAAACTGAAATTATTAATCTTTTTATTACTAATTATTATATTGTTTAAAAAGAAATATTAATAACAAAAGGTACTGTTAATTCAGTATCTTTTTAGATATAATTAAGTAAATAGTAAATTCATTTATTATTAGTATCAAATCACAGTCAAAAAAATAATATATGTAGGAGATCGTAAATGTATAGGATATGGATAACAGGTTCGTCTGGTTCAGGGAAAACTACTATCGCGAATAAACTTGGAAACAAATTAAATATTCCTGTATATCATAGAGACAGAATTACCTGGAAGGAAAATTGGCAAGAGCGTTCAGAGAAAGAACAGATTGAAATAATAAAAGAGATATCAGAAAAAGATAAATGGATATTTGATGGTAATAAATTCAGTGCTTCAAAGAATGATGGTAGATTTGATAATTGTGACATGATAATACATATAAATATAAATCGATTTTTATGTTTATATAGAGGAGTAAGAAGATATTT
Organism: Mycoplasmatota bacterium; assembly: GCA_018394295.1. Lineage (NCBI taxonomy): Bacteria > Bacillati > Mycoplasmatota > Mycoplasmatota bacterium. The sequence goes on along the minus strand of CP074573.1, from coordinate 2,678,160 downwards.
AAAACATAGACATCATACAAGACCTGAATTTTCAGAAGGATGTTATGAAGAATATAATATGGAAGCAATAAAATATGTATTATTTGGCTATCCAAAAAAGAAATATGAGCGACAATTACTATTTAATGAAGCTAGAAAGTTAGGGAAAGAAGTAATTATATTGAATGGACGTAAAGAAGTAAGAGCATGGTGTAATAAACTGAATTTATAAATATTATAAGAGCCAATATTAAGTATACTTTTACAAAGATACTTATTGATTATTAAAGAAATCTTATAGAGTATAAAATAAACCTATTAAAGGGAGTTGCGCTATGAAATTTGAAGAAAGACAACTTGTTGAATAGGCACTACTGAAAATGCTTATAGGAAGCCAATTAGATGAAAAAAAATTTGGATTAAGTTCAGAAACAACAGTTGTTTACTTTATGCATTACATTTGGAAGGGAGAGTTGTGGGACAGAAAAAAAGATGGTATGTTGTATCCCAAAAAACTGTTCATATACGTGATGAAAAATAAATCTAACAGTAAAGTTGATAAATATTTAGGTATATTTACCGATTTGACAAAAATTAAAGAAGAACAAAAAATGCAACTAAGTTAAAGAATTATAATATAGAAACTAATTTACCTAATGAAAATCTCCTTAAGGGATTGATAGATAAAAGTATTAGTAGTAATCCCCCAAAATTTAGTATTATTTATTTTTCTATTATGAATTATAATAATATTATGATAAAGATGAAAGATAGTAATCAGAATTTTCTTGATGATTTTATAGACCGTATAAAAGCTACGCTTAATGGAGAAGATTTTATAGCTCAAATAACAAAAAATAATATTGTTATAGGAGTAGCATCTTACGCCAATAGAGAAGAAATAGAGCATTTTCTTAAAGAATTTTTTAGTCAAAACAAAAAACCAATTAATTTAGAAGGTAATGAATTATTTTTTGATATAAAAGCAGGTATTTCTATGTATCCTGAAAATGGAACTACCTCATATGAATTTATTATTAATGCATACATAGCATTAGAAAATGTTATAAATGTAAAAGAAATAAAATATAAGTATTATGAACCGGTTTTAAAAGATAATATTGAAAAAGACATAAGAATGAATCTCTTTTTAAGAAATGCCATTTCTAATAATGAACTTAGTGTTTATTATCAACCGCAGGTAGAGATAGAAAAAGAAAAAACGGTAGGTGCTGAGGCACTATTAAGGTGGAATAAACAGTTAGGTATTATATCACCAGGTGAATTTATTCCACTTGCAGAAAAACAGGTCAAATTATTGAATTGGGATATTGGCTAATAGAAAGAATATTTCAAGATTACTTGTCTATAAAAGAGAAAATAAACTCTGGTTTTAGAATATCTATAAATATTTCACCTTTACAATTTAAGGATAAGGAGCTATTACCTAAGTTTAATGAAATTGCTAGAAAATATAATATTAATTTTAGAAACTTTGAAAGTGAGATAACAGAAAGTATTTTCATGAATGACATTGGATTGTTAATGAAAAATTAAACCAATTTAAAGAATTGGGTATGACAGTAGCTATAGATGATTTTGGAACTGGTTTTTCATCATTGAGTTATTTAAAGAACCTACATATAGATAAACTAAAGATTGACAGAAGCTTTATAAAGGATTACCCTGAAAAGGATAATGGAGAGATTGCTCACGTAATTTCAAATATAGCTAATAAGTTAAATTTGAAGGTAATCATGGAAGGAGCAGAAAGTAAAGAACAAATTAATTATCTTAAATCTATAGGATGTAATTTAATTCAGGGTTTCTACTATAGCCCTCCATTAACAAAAGACGAATTTTATAAACATCTTCAACGTACATTATTCAAATAAGTCTACTAATTATGATATTCTGACTAAGAGAATATGTAGAAATATAATAAAAAATAGAAAAAAGATTGAAAGATGATATTATACCTATATGGTAGACACAAAAAAGTGTTGGCTATATAGGTATTTTTTATAAATAATATTTAGTAAGGGAAAAAGGAGTAGAGGTAGAATGATAAGTAAACATAATAGTAACAAACTCAAAAAAGTAGGATATGTGTTTAAAGGCAAATTAGATGTATGGTAGTACCTAATAAACAAGATGAAATAACTTAAACATATTTATTAGCAATTAAATATTCTTCAAACTTTAATAGGCTATCTCTAAAATTAGTTCTACCATATCCCATTCTAAAATATTGACCATCGTATAAGTAAATATCAGAGGGTAATAAAAGGACACCTTGATCAGAAACTAATCTTTCACAAAAATCATGTATTGGCATATCAATATTGATTTTATGGAAAGCGACAGGTCCAGCCATAGGTCGATTGTATTCAAATAAGTGTGAATATTTTTCGAAAAAAATATCTGAAGTTTTAAGGTTATCTTCAATTATCTTTTTATTTTTTTTAAGTATCTTATCACTATGCTTTAGTGCTATTGTAGCTAGGTACTCAGAAGGTCCACTAGTACAAATACTTGTATAATGTTTGAACTTTTTCATTTCTTTTATTAAATTATGATCCTTTGTAGCAATCCAACCTACGCGTAGACCTGCTAAACCATAAGCTTTTGACATCCCTCCTAATGAAATCCCTTTTTCATAACAATCAGCAAACCATGGTCTATTGATTCCATCCAATTCAATCCCTTTATATACTTCATCACAAAAAATAAAGATGTCATATTTTCTTGCAATTTCTACAATCTTGTACATTTCTTCTTTTTTCAACGTATATCCAGTTGGATTATTGGGACTATTTAAGCATAAGAGTCTTGTGTTTGGTTTTATAAGTCCTTCTAATTTTTCAATATCAAATAACCAACCATGATCACCTTGTTCAATAGACCATTTAGATATTTCACATCCTATTGCATTTGCAACCTCAAATAATGATTGATAGATAGGAAATTGACAAATAACATGATCATCTTTTTGTAGAAGAACATTCATAAAATTAAATATTGGTTCTTGTGCTCCAACATGGACTAGGATTTCTTCAGGGTTAATTGTTTTATAAAGATTCGATATGGCATTTCGAAGTTTAGGATTTCCTTGTACCTCGGTATATCCAAGTGGTTCATTAAGAAAGTTTACTTCCGAATCTGATTCATATGTAAGCAGCTCTTTAATTGTCATTGCCTCACAATCAGATTGCGTCAGTAAATATGGAGCTGTAAACTCATGCTTTCCAAAGAATACTTCTAACTTGAATTCTTTTAGTTTCATAAAATATCTCCTTTTTTATAATTAGTTTAATTATACATTATATATAATTAAAAATCTCGAATTTACACTATTTTTTAATCAAGTAATTTTTTAAATAAGAAATCAAAACAAAGTTAATACAAAAATATATAATTTCAATTATTATTAATTGAAACTAGAAGATAGGCAATAATTTCTTACTCAGAATATGTTAAACGAAGATTATGTTAAATTTGCATATAAGCAAGGGATGAATAAAATTATATTTACGATTGTTACACCTGTTGGGAATGTTTATGAAGATGCTTGGAGTAAAACTATTAATTTATTCAATTGGGTTTATAGGACTATTAACTGAAAGAATGGAACAAAAACTATTATCTATAAAAATATTAGAAAGAGCGAAAGTAATAAAAACAGAGTTAGTTTTTTGTTATTACCAAGTAGCCAAAGGAATAGATTAATTTTATCTTTTGCGAAGACTGGAGTATAATAATTATTAAATATCATGATAAAAAAAGCATATAGACAATTACATTTTAAGTTAGATATATAGATGATAATAAAAAAAATTAAAGTGCTATCAAATGATAGTTATTTAAGTGATCTTATTTTCTCATATTAGTGCTTGAAAAAATATGAAAAAATCAGCTGATAAAAAATATAATATGCTGTGGTAATGGTTGGAAGTGAATTTGGTAAATGGTTTGTAAAGATAAATAAGAAAATAGCAGATTCTTTAGGAACAGAATTAATTATTTTGCAGAATTCGATGGATCCATATAGGTAAACTATTACAAATGGATGTTAATCAATATATTTTAAAGGTTAGAAATTTCCTTAGAGAGCATAATTTTTATGAATATGGATTAAACTATGAGATTAAAACTTATAAGAATATAGCTAATGTTTATAGTAAGTATGAAGCGAAAAAGTCTAAAGAACATGAAGAAATTATAAAAAGAGGTGTAAACTTAATCCATTTATTAAATGATGGAAGTGGTTGGAAGATTTCAAATATGTTATGGCAAGATGAATAAATATAAACTTTTAGATAGGATTCCATAATTAAACAGAAACCTCTAATAATAAATTATTTTATTGTTTAAATATAATTATAATAAACAAAAGGTACTGTTAACTCAGTATCTTTTTGATATAATTAAGTAAATAGTAATGTCAATTATAATTGATATTATAATCACAGTCAATATTTGTAGGAGGTCGTAATGCAAAGGATATGGATAACTGGTTCGTCTGGTTCTGGGAAAACTACCTTAGCAAATAAGCTTGAAAACAAATTTAATATTTCTGTATATCATAGAGACAGTATTACCTGGAAGGAAAACTGGCAAGAGCGATCAGAGAAAGAACAGATTGATATAATTAAGGAGTTATCAGAAAAAGATAAATGGATATTTGATGGAAACAAATTCAGTGCATCAAAGAAAGACGGTAGATTCGAAAATTGTGACACTATAATATATATAAATATAAATCGATTTATATACTTATTTAGAGGACTGAGAAGATATTTTAAACATAAATATGATGCACGTCCGGAACTTTCCGAGGGATGTTACGAAGAATATAATATGGAAGTTGTGAAATATGTATTATCTGGATATCCAAAGAAGAAAATCGAGCGTCAATTACTATTTAATGAAGCAGAAAAGTTAGGTAAACAAGTTATTATTTTAAATGGACATAAAGAAGTAAAAGCATGGTGTAATAAACTGAATTTGTAAAATATATAAAATCCATTATATATTATAATTATCTGTTGTTAGTAATGATGCACCAATTGCACATCATACACACTTAATGACTTATGAAAATACTATAATAACATTTGATCTTTAGAATATAGTAAGTGATATAGATAGTGAAACATTGGATACAAAATTTAGTATAGCGTTTACCCTCTGTGTTAGAATAGTTGTCATGGAGCTCTAAAAATAGTATAGTAGACATAGTAAGTTATTTCAAGACAACTAGTTGTCTTGAAATAAAATTTAATAACTTAGTAAGGAGAACAACTTTATGGCAAGATACTCAAAGGATTATAAGTTATCATTAATACAAAGAATGATGCCACCACATAATGAATCAGTCAAAGAATTATCAAGAGAATCAGGAATACCAGAAATAACACTTTTTACTTGGAAAAAGAAAGCGAAAGAAAATGGAATCCCTGTTAACGAACAACCTTTAAAATCAGAAGAATGGGAGTACACAAGATAAGTTTCATATTGTCTTAGAAACTGCAACATTAAGTGAAGTAGAATTATCTAAGTATTGTAGAAATAAAGGACTATATGTTAATCAAGTTAAAGAATGGCGAGATGCATGTATGCAGGCTAATGGTGGTGTAGCTAAACAAGCAACAGAACTACAAAAGCAGTTAAGAGAAAAAAATCAAGAACTTAAGAAATTAAATAAAGAACTCCAAAGAAAAGAATCAGCACTTGCAGAAGCAGCAGCCCTTCTTGTACTTAGAAAAAAGGCAAGTGCGATTTGGGGGGAAGACGAGGAAGATTAATCAGTGCCACAGATCGCAAAAAAGCAATATCACTGATAAGAGAAGCTGTAGATAATGGAGCAAGACAAGAAAAAGCATGTGAAGAAATAGGAATTAGTTTACGAACACTTCAACGATGGAGAAGTGATTCATCACCAAATGAAGATCAAAGACCTATTAGTAAAAAAAAAGTACCCAAAAATAGATTAACTAAAAAAGAACGAGAAGAAATTTTAAAAGTGGTAAATCAGCCTGAATATAAAAACTTATCTCCTAATGAAATTGTGCCGCTCCTAGCTGATAAAGGAATATATTTAGCATCTGAATCAACAATATATAGAATCTTAAGAGAAGAAAAACAACTAAAACATAGAGGAAATACTAAAAAACCCCAAAATAGACCTATATCAACACATTATGCCACAGGTCCTAATCAAGTATGGATGTGGGATATTACTTATCTAAAAGGACCAATAAAAGGGATATATTATTATTTATATTTGATCCTAGATTTATTTAGTAGAAAAGTAGTAGGATGGGAAATATGGTCTGAACAATCTGCTCAACACGCTAGTGAATTAGTTAAAAGAGCAGTATTAGCAGAAAATATACTTTTACATAAAAAACCTTTAGTGCTTCATTCTGACAATGGAAGTCCGATGAAAGGAGCCACTCTTTTAGAGACCCTTTATCAACTAGGTATTACTCCATCAAATAGTAGACCTAGAGTAAGTAATGATAACCCTTATGCGGAGTCTATATTTAAAACATTCAAATATTGTCCAGGTTACCCAGATAAGGGCTTTGAGACTATTAAACAAGCAAGAACTTGGACATTACAGTTTATAAACTGGTATAACTATGAACATCTTCATAGTGGGATAAAATATTTAACTCCACACCAAAGGCATTCCGGTTTATCTAATAAAATATTAAAAAAGCGAATTAAAGTCTATGAACAAGCACAACTTAAACACCCAGAAAGATGGTCGAGAAACATAAGAAATTGGAGTGTGGAAAACATTGTTTGGTTAAACCCAGAAAAATCATCAATTTTGGAAAAAGAAGAAACAAAATCTTCTTAAAAAAATTAAAAATATGCGACAACTACCTTGACATTAAGCGTTTATAACAAAGTCAATTACTGTGCTGGCAATCATACTATAGCCCAAGAAAATAAACAAGATATGAATGATACATTAGATAAGTGATGATTATCCATAGGGTAATAAGATTACGATACATCAGTTTTAGCTCCTTTATATAATGATCCTGAATATCAAATCTACATCAAAGAGAAACATTCATTAGGTTAATATATAGATATGTTTAAATATAAGCCTCTTGCTAATGATCCAGGAGAAAATGAATACTCTAATAGGGGATATTGTATATTAAGTTATATAATTGAGAAGGTTTCTAATAAGATATAATAAATATGAATGTTCTGGTGTGGTAGGGGATTAAACTGTGATAACTGGTTGGTTTAAGATGCCCCTCAAAACAGTATAGATAGATACCCGAAAGAGTTCTTGACAAGTTTTTAATAAAATGTTAATATTATACATACCGAACGAATGTATGAAAAGAGGGGTTAAATGTCTAGAAATAAATATCCAGAAGTAACAGTAAATCGCATCTTAGATATTTCTCTTGAATTATTTTTAAAAAAAGGTTATGAGAAGACGACGATTCAAGATATAGTAGATAATTTAGGAGACCTTAGTAAAGGAGCTATATATCATCATTTCAAGTCAAAAGAAGAAATAATTGATGCTGTAACTGTAAGAATGTACCAAGAACATAATCCATTTAACAAAATAAAAGAGGATAGTCCATTGAATGGATTACAAAAGATAAAAAAAATTTTTATTGAATCTATATCCAGTAAAAAGCAACAACAACTTTACAAATCATCACCAACACTGATGAAAAACCCAGAATTTTTATCAAGGCAGCTAAATCAATCAGTATCTAATTATGCACCTTTGTTACAACAATTAATTGAAGAGGGTATGACAGATGGTTCTATCAATATTACTAATCCAAAAGAACTGTCTGAAGTTTTAATGCTTTTATTAAATATTTGGTTAAATCCTGCTGTATTTGTTGTAAGTAAAAAACAATTTGTTGATAAAGTCAATTTTCTAAAAAAAATACTCGATGGCATAGGATTGCCAGTTATTGATGATGATATTATAGAGGTACTTAATGACTTCCATAATGTAACATCTATATAGATTGATTTATTATATACAATAACCTTCCTAAAGAGGAAGTTTATTTTTGCATTTTTACATACTAACGGTTTGTATGTAAGATGAAATAGTCAGTGATTTATTCAACAATACTAGTAATGGTTAGAAAAGATAGAGCTGAGGTAGAAGGTTAAAAATTATTTTAATATTTAACTACTAGGTAGTGTCAAATAAATTATGAAAACTCATGATAACTCTATGACCCAAAATAAAAAAAACTGGAATTGTAGTATGTTAGATTACAATACTCAGTTTTATCTTACTATATCATTATATGCAAATAAAAAAGGCATATTTAAATACGCTTATATAGAGATACTCCTTAGTTAAAAATTAGTTTATATAAGAGTAACTCATATCTATTAGAGAAAGCCATTTGCTTGGCATATGAGGTAAATCCTCAAACTCTTCTAATTTAACAGGTGGGTTATAACCTAACGATTTATGTGGTCTTAGAAAGTTAAAAAACGTTGTAAACAAGACCATATAAGCATTAGCGCTCTTGATATTACCAAATCCGTTCATTTGGATATAATCGTCTTTGAAAGTTCTATTTAAACGCTCAGTTACTTGTTTAAATGGACGGTAATCCTTGTCTGTTTTCGTGTTATTAGTGAGTCCTATAACTTGAAATAAATCGAAATTTATGTTCATGCTTTTAAAGTATGACCATGCAACGTTGTAAATAGGATTACCATCCACAACTACTTTCAAATTCTTAGGTAGTTCAGTGTATTTTTTGAATGTTTGATATAGTGAAACGACTGCTGAAAAAGTATCACGTTTACTAAAAACTTGATAAGAAGTAATAATCTTTTTAATTTTATCTGAGAAGAAGAAGATATAATGCTTCTTCCCCTTAACCCTAACATATGTTTCATCCCCACAAAGGTCAGATGATAAATCATATGGGTAATTTTCAAGTAAGGGACGAATCATTGTAGAAACACTATTTGCATAATTCATCACGGTTTGATGGGAAATCTTAACTTGGTGAATATCATACATGATAGCTGCAGTTTTCCTACTCGACAAACCGTAGTTAACGTAATACGTTAAGATTAAGCCTAGAGTATGCTTAGAATGTCTGATATTGGCTAAATCAACCTTCATATTTAAATTAGACATAGAGTCACGTTCTAGGGAATCAAAGTTAATATCGAAAGCACGATAGATATAATGAAGTTTAAATTTACCTGGTTTCTTTTTGAATTGTTTTAATTGATCTGGTGTTAATTTCTTTAATTTATCTAAATAAAAGGAACATTTCTTATGTCTACATTTATAAATAATATAACTATTACGGTCTTTAATTCTTTCAAGGTTCTTTGAACAATGAGGACATTTTAAAATAATCTTTTCAAGAAAATCATTATTCAAGGTAAATGTATGACTACATACCTTACAAAGTAACTGTTTTGATTTAATATTATTTTCATAGATGTAATCATGAGGAGCACCACAAATAGGGCAATTTCCTTTGAAATCAAGTTTTGATGGCCTTCGTCTATAAATGATAAGATAGATATGTACAGAAGTGATCACTTTAAAATGTACAGTTAATATAGTATAATTTCATAGTTAATCAATGGGAGGACAACTTATGATACTAAACTATGAAATAGATACTAATATAGAAATACAGAAATTAAATGATTTGAAGGTATTAAAGAATTTAATGGAAACAACAAACTTAAAGGTAAATAAAAGTCGATTAGCAAGAGAGTTAAATGTTGATAGAAGAACGATAAGTAAGTACATTAATGGTTATGAGAAGTCTAAAAATAGAAAACGATCAAGTATAGTAGATGATTATTACTACTTAATTAAAGATTTACTCAATGATAAAATAAAAGTTTTTGAATATAAAAAAGTGCTTTGGCAGTATCTTAGTGATAATTATGGACTAAAATGTGCTGAATCATCATTTAGGCGATATATAAGTAAAACACCAGAATTTCAAGAGTACTTTGATCAAAAGAAAAAAGTGCTATCAAAGCACCTTCAGTTATACGTTATGAAACAGATAAAGGTCAACAAGCACAGCTAGATTGGAAAGAATCAATGAATTTCGTGCTTGATACAGGAGAAGTCATCACAATCAATATATTCGTTTTATTACTGAGTTACTCAAGGTTTAGAGTTTATAGATTATCATTAACTAAATCTCAAGACATACTGTTTAACTTCATAGACGAAGCATTTCAAGCATTTGGTGGTGTACCTCATGAAATACTAACTGATAATATGAAAACAGTAATGGATGTACCAAGAACTGAATATTCAAAAGGAAAAGTAAATAATAAATTTCAACAATTCGCTAATGATTATGGATTTGAAGTTAAACCCTGTATCGCAGGCAGACCAAATACAAAAGCAAAGGTTGAATCCCCTATGAAAATTTTAGATGAATTAAAAGCATATAGTGGTGATTTAAATTATGAACAATTAGTGAAAAAGGTACAAGAAATAAACAACAGAGAAAACAGTAGGTTACATAGAGCTTATGATATGATTCCACTATTTGGCCTACAAAATGAAAAAGATTTCTTACAGTCCCCTCCACGAGACACGATAAGAAATCTATACTTGATTAAAACCATAACAGCGAAAGTAAACTCATCATCAATGATTAGTTATAAGGGTAATCAATATTCAGTACCACCTAAATATATGAACCGTACACTTCAACTGCAGGTATATGATAATCAAATTCACATATATTCTAACACAAATTTGGTGACAATACACTCGTTAAGTAGTAAAAAGTTGAATTATTTAGAGGAGCACTATATACAGATTGCCAGAATGACTCTATCTTTTGATGATGAAGATATTCAAAAATTCGCAAAAGAAAATCTTAATAAGATAGGAGAACGTTATAAATAATGACAACAGCACACGAGCAATTAATCGCAAATTTAGAATATTTAAAATTAAAAGAAATGAAAAATCATTTAGACGATACTATTAACTTTATTAATAAAAATAATCTATCTTTCGTTGATGGGCTTATTAAATTAACAACATATGAAATTGATTATAAAGAGGCTAGTATGATCAAAGCTATGGTTAAAGTAGGGGCATTCCCCCATTACAAAGAATTGAAGGATTTTGACTTCTCTTTCCAAGAAAATATAAACAAAGAACAAATATTAGATTTTGAGAGTCATCGATTCATCCATCAATGCGAGAACATCGTTTTTATGGGAACGAGTGGTGTTGGTAAAACCCACTTATCTACATCAATAGGTATATCCGCTGCGAAGAAGCGTATATCAACTTACTTTATAAAATGTCATGATTTGATAGCCCAGTTAAAGAAAGCTAAGTTAGAAAATCGCTTAAACGATAGACTCAAGCATTTTACCAAGTACAAATTATTGATTATTGATGAACTAGGCTATTTACCTATCGACAAAGAAGATTCTAAATTGTTCTTTCAGCTAATAGATAGACGATATGAAAAACGAAGTACGATAATTACAACCAACATTAACTTTTCTAATTGGGATGATATTTTTAAAGACCCTGTAATAGCTAACGCTATCCTTGATCGAGTTCTTCATCATGCTCATGTAGTTAACATTACAGGTAAATCTTATCGACTTAAAAATTACTTTATCGAAGAAAATTAAAAATGTACATTATTAAATGATCAAAAATGTACATTATTATCTTGACATTTATATTCGTCTAGTAACTGGTTTGAGATGCTTATTGTACTTTAAAAAATACACATTAAGCAATTCTTGATAATCTAGCTTTTCAACCTTCTGAATAATAGGTTCACCATCAACAGTGAACTTCCTAAAAGGTTCATAATAAGTGCCAGATGACTTAGAACTAGGTGTAGAAATAATGTGTGAATCTAGAAAAAGAATAAATTTATAAAGTAGTTTGTTTAAATACTTTAAAAATACTGAAAGAACTGATATAATTTTAACCATGATAGATACTCCTTATAGTTTTTTTGTGGTGATTAAATTATATCAGGTGTATCTATCTTTTTGTATATAAAGGGTTAAAAAAATATAACGAGCAACCTCCCAAACACAGGGGGGGAACTCATTATATAATAAAAAATAATATATATATAAGGTTTTGTATTGGTTTTAAGAAAAACTTTTACACTACCAACTACTATATGGAGGTGATAATATGAATAAATACAATAAAAATCTAATTGAAGCAACAAAAAATATTTCACAAAATACTTTGAGTAAATCCATGGACACGGTAGAAAAATTAATTCATCCTTCAAAGAAAGTATCTTTCATTGGATCAGTTATTGGAAATAGTATAGGTGTTGGGCTTATTGTTGTCGGTTCAATTGGAGTAGTGTTAGAACGAAATTTATTTGGAATAGGGTGTTTAATTGTTGGTGGCATTACAATTGTGTCTAATGTTATAAATATTAATAAGACTAAAAAGTAAGAGCATGGTGTAACATACATAATTTATTAGTAGAGTTGATCTAAATATAATAACTAGAACAAAGGGTTATCTTTCGTTTTTGAAAGGTAACCCTTTATTTTGTAAGATAAATCGATTTTACTTATACAGTAGCATTGTTAAAATAAATTATAAAATTATTGGATTACAGGTATGGTATTACTTGTTTGAAAGTAGGGAGAAAATGATTTATGATATTATATTTATTTTAACTATTTTATTTCTTGTTAAAAAAGTCAGACTAAATAAATCATATACTGAGGTTAATGATGTCTTATCACAAAACAATTCAATAAAAATAAAAGGCTTTTTTTCGGTTATAATTGTGCTACACCATTTGTCATTATTTACAGATATGGGACTTGTATTTTCTTGTTTTTCAATTTTGGGAATTGAATCAGTAGGTGTATTTTTCTTTATCTCTGGATATGGTTTGATGACTCAATACATTAATAAAGAAGATTATTTAGAATCATTTATTAAGAAGAGAATACCTAAATTGCTTTTTCCATATATTATTACCATCGTAATTTATATATTTTTTTATAATATTACTGGAGAAGTTATCACTACTTTTGATGTGATATTATCACTGTTTAATGGTGAACCAATTGTTGCCTTTTCTTGGTATGTGTTGGCGACCTTGGTTTTCTATATTATATTTTACATCATAGCGTTATTGTTTCAAAGAAGCTACAATATGATTATTGTTAGTATGTTTTTAGGAATGGTTGTTTATGCGATTATTTGTATTATTTTGGGATATGGATATTGGTGGTATAGTTCATGTTTTACTTTTGTTATAGGTATGTTTTGGGCGGTATATAAAAACAAATTTCAAAAATTTTTTTCAAATAACTCTAAAAGATTTATATTTTATTTAATTAGTGGTATTACTTTATGCTTGTTAGGATTAGTTGTTAGTTACTTTTTTAGTGGATACTCTATATCGGAATTAAAAGCAACACCAACATTAGGGGATAAAATATTAGGTAAGCCTTTGTCTATCCTTTGTTTACAATTGATTACTATTTTTAGTTGTGTGATGATACTCCTAGTATTTAATCGAAAGTCACCTAATAATAAACTGTGGGAATACTTAGGTAGTATATCCTATGAAATTTACTTATCTCACGGAATTGTTATGTATATATTTAGAAACAATAATTTATTTATTGAAAATGATTTTGTCTTTGTTTGTGTTGTACTATTAGGTACGTTAGTTTTAGGGGGAAGAATGCAGAATATTAACTTGTTTATATGGGAAAAATATTGTGGTATAATATGTAGAAATAATCTTTCAGAATGCTGTAATTAAATAAAACAATAGACGAAGGAGGTATAAAATGTATAAAATTCTTGTTATTGAAGATAATCTCAAGCTATGTAACGAATTATGCTACTTGCTTAAAAAGTATGGTTATGAAGTTTATAGAATAGATGATTTTGATTATGTTTTTGAAGAATACAAATTAAAACGTCCAGATATTATATTACTGGATATTAACCTCCCTTCTTTTGACGGATACCATTTTTGTAGAAAAATCAGAGAAATCTCAAATGTGCCTATTATATTCCTGACAAGTCGAAACAATACTGCTGATGAGGTGATGGCGATGACTATGGGTGGCGATGATTACATCACCAAACCCTATGACAATCAAGTATTGCTTTCAAGAATTTCTGCAGTACTTAAGCGTAGTTATGGAATAACCCAAATGAGTGAAACGATTTCCACTGATGGTATAAAACTTTATACAGCTTCAAACATTCTTGAATATAAAGATAAAAAAGTTGAACTTACAAAAAATGAACAACGACTTTTAGCTGTTCTCTTAAAAAGTAAGGGGAGTATTGTAAGCCGTGGTAGACTGATAGAAACACTATGGGATAATGATGATTTTGTAGATGAAAATACCTTGTCAGTTAATATTACAAGACTTCGTTCAAAGCTTACTGATATTGGTCTAAATGACATCATATCTACTATACGTGGACAAGGATATATAATAAAATGAAACTAAGAACATATTTAAAAGATGAAAAATGGTTAGTTGTTCTACAAATAAGTACATTTATATTTCTTATTATATTTTTCATGTTGATTAATCTGTCCTTACAAGATATATTAATTATCAATCTATTTATGATATCTTTAAATATTCTATATCACATTATTCGGTTTATCAGAAAGCGAAATTACTATAATGATCTATTATATCGCTTTGATTCCCTTGATGAGAAAACTTTAGTAAGTGAGTTTATTGATGAATCACTTAGTGAGGAAACCAAGATTTATCATGACATTATTGAAGGAAGTTGTATTTCCTATAATAATAAAATTGCTGAAATAGAAAAAATGCGTGATGAATATCGTGAGTATATCGAAAGATGGGTGCATGAGATAAAGCTACCTATATCTGTTATTAAGTTAATATCTGATAAAACGGATACCCCTGATAGTCGTAGTATTAAAGAAGAAAATGAGATAATCGAAAAATATGTAGAGCAAGCACTGTTTTATGCTAGAAGCTACAACATTGAAAAAGATTATTTTGTCAATGAAATTGTTTTACTTCCAGTTGTAAAGAAAGCGATTAATAAGCATAGAAGCCAGGTTATTGCTAAAAATGTACATTTAAGTATTTGTCAAAACAGTGAATTAGTACTAACTGATTCAAAGTGGATTGAATTTGTTATCAGCCAAATTCTTGACAATGCGGTTAAATACAGTGATGAAACCGAACCAGAAGTTTTTATCGTAATAGAAAAAAGGGATCATTCGATTATTCTATCGATCACAAATAATGGAAAAGGTATACCTTCACAAGATATTAAAAGAGTATTTGAGAAAGGTTTTACAGGACAAAATGGTAGAGCCATCGGTTATAGTACTGGTATGGGACTTTATCTTGTTAAAAAAATCTGTGATGGATTAGGACACAAGGTTGTTGTTACTTCTGAAAGACAGAAAACTACTGTATCAATTATATTTTCTGTACTTCAGTTAACGTAGTTATGAGAGTTATCTTTCAAAAATGAAAGGTTCCTCTTTTTTTGTAAGGAAAATCGATTTCTAATATAATTTGATAATGCTAAAATATAATAGATTAAATCAATAAAAACGTATTTAAGTAGGTGTGAAAATAGTATGAATCAAATAATAAAAGCAGAAAACATAAAAAAATATTATGGTAAAGGAACCTCTATCACTAAAGCTGTAAATGGCATTGATCTTAGGGTTTATGAGGGGGAGTTTATCGCTATTATGGGTGCTTCTGGAAGTGGTAAAACAACTCTTTTAAATATGTTCTCCACGCTTGATAAGCCTACAAGTGGAAAACTTTTGATAAATGATATTGATGTGTCAAAGATAAATAAAAATAAGGCTTCTGATTTTAGACGTGAGGAATTGGGGTTTATATTTCAGGACTTTAATCTTCTTGATACTTTAACAATCTATGATAATATTGCATTTTCGCTTGCAATCAATCATGCCAATGAGAAAATAATAAAAAGTCAGGTGAATTCTATCGCACAAAAGCTTGACATAATGGATATATTAAACAAATTCCCTTATGAGATTTCAGGTGGTCAAAAGCAAAGAGCAACAGCAGCTAGAGCAATCATAAACAAACCTTCTCTTGTTTTGGCAGATGAACCTACAGGAGCACTTGATTCCAAAACCTCTAAAACTTTGCTTGAAACAATATCATATATCAATTCCGAACTTAACACTACAGTTTTAATGGTAACACATGACTCAGTTGCTGCAAGTTATGCCAATAGTGTTATTTTTATTCGGGATGGAAGGGTATTTACTCGTGCAGAAAAAGGGAATAGGTCAAGAAGAGAATTTTTTGAACAAATTCTTGATACAATATCCGTACTAGAGGGCGGTAATAATGATGATATTTAAACTATCGTACCAAAATGTTAAAAAGAATTTCCATGATTATACTATTTATTTCATTACCTTAACCCTTACTGTCTCTTTTAGCTATATATTCAATTTACTTAAGTTTCAACCCTTTATGAAGGAGTTTTCTGAAAATTCAGTAGAGGATTTGACAAGAATATTAACGCAACTTTCACTTTCGATTACGCTAATTGTTACAGGACTTGCTCTTTATTCAAACAATTTTATCTTAAAAAAACGCAGTCGTGAGATTGGTATTTATTTAATGCTTGGATTAAAATATTCTCAGGTTCACCTTATGATGATCTTAGAAACTCTTATAATAAGTGTTATTTCCTTTGTTTCTGGTTGTGTTTTAGGGATATTTGGAACACGAATCTTTGATTTACTAATTATAAAATTGCTTGGTCTTAAAATACAACATAGTACTATTCTTTTTGAAAGAACTGCATTTATTAATACACTGTTTACATTTTTTATTATCTTTGTACTCATTTCGATATTTAACTATTTTATTATATCTCGTGCAAATTTGATAAATATTGTTAAATCAAAAAGAGCAATATTGAAAAAGAGAAAAAGAAAGGGAATTATCAACTATTCTGTTATTTGTTTTGTTTTAAGCATAGTGGCAATCATATATTTTTACATCTTAATGTTAAAACCAAACATTGATTTCACCGATACCTCAACAGAAATTGCGTTTGGAATTGGACTATTAGGTCACATTGGAATCTTTTTATTTGGCTCATCAGTAATGTCATTCTTAATTAGTCATAATAGAAAGAAAATGTATAGTGGAATAAATCTCTTTTCAAATAAACAACTTACAAGTAAAGTAGGACAAAATGGAATTTTACTAAGTATCATCTCATTTGTAATGAGCCTAACACTTGTTATGCTTAATCTAGGTTTTTCAGCACATATTTGGATTGATGAAAATTTAAAATATACTGCACCATATTCCATATCAGTTAGCGGAATACAACCCGATGTTTCAATAGACAAAGTGACAAATTATATTAAAGAACAAGGTTATACTATCGAAAAAGAATATAGTTTCCCTTTATATCGAACAGACTATACCCTAAGTTACTTCTTAGATCCTCATAAAACCTACAAACTGGGTGATGAATATGCGTTTTTTGAGGATATATCAACACGTTTAATTATGCTATCTGATTATAATAAGGTACGAGAAATCTCAGGTTATAAAAGTGTATTGATTAATCAAGGAGAATATTTGCTTCATGCAGACAAGGCTGTTATGCAATCTATTGGTAATTGTAGAGAGGTTAAGATAAGCAGTAAAAAACTTTTCAATCCGAATCAGCTTATCTATTTGGAGCCCCTTAACGATTCTAGAGGTGTTATAGGTGGTGGGGTAACAATAGTAGTATCAGACG
Source organism: Mycoplasmatota bacterium (assembly GCA_018394295.1). NCBI lineage: Bacteria > Bacillati > Mycoplasmatota > Mycoplasmatota bacterium. The sequence goes on along the minus strand of CP074573.1, from coordinate 2,660,357 downwards.
AAGATTTTATCAATTCAAAGATTGGTAACTATGATATTTCTTTGATTATTAACACCAAGGAATTAAGAACCGATATGTTGAAAAGTGACTTTGAAAGCAACAGTGATAAAGGTCTATATAATTATATAGCAAGCTATAGTGGTGGTCATCAGGTTATTTTGAGAAGTGATCAAAGGGATTACAACCTAAAGCAAGCCTCTTCTTATGTTTTCACAGGTTTGTTCATTGGAAGTATTCTATTAATTGTTGGAGCCTCTATATTGTCCTTACAGCAAATGACAGAAACAATGGATAATAAAAGGTGTTATGAAATTATGAATAAGCTTGGTGTGAAGAAAGCTGATGTTCACAGTTCTATTTTCAAACAGATATTTATGTATTTTTCACTTCCGTTAATCGTCGCAATTTCTCATAGTATAGTTGGAACAATCGCTATGTCTTCCTACAGTTTGATGACAGTAGATGCTCATTCTTTTATTTATTCAACCGTCATTTCTTCTATAATTTTTATGATTATATATATTGTTTTTATTCTTTTTACTCATGAACGGTGTAAGAAAATTATTTCAGATTGATACTTAAAAACTGAGAATAGCCACTAATTTATGATAAATCATAAGTAGTGGTTTTTGACTTTTTGAAGGGGAGTTGTAAAAAAATTAAAAAGACGACAGGCTCTTCTTATATAAAATATAAATAATAAAAGTTACTGTAAACGCAGTATCTTTTTGATATAATATAATATATATAACGTATAAATATGGATTTATTAGGGAAAAGTGGAGGGTATATGGAACATAGTAAAAAGAAGAAAAACAAAAATAATTGGATGTTACAATGGACACTATGTATTATTGGATTTATTGGATGGTTGTATGTGTTAAAAGTTTATAGTGTTAGTAATTTTTATGAAGAGCATCCTATGTTATATTTAATTTACTTTTTTATTTCATATTTTATTACTCTTAATATACATGAGTTTGGTCATTATTTATTTGGTAGGATGCTTGGATTTGAACTTATCACATATAGATTCAGTATCTTTTTATGGAAAATGGTAGATTCAAAAATAAGATTTACAATTGTTAAACCAAAAGGCTATGGTTGTTATTGTGTTATGATTCCGCCAAAGGGACATACATCAAGAGGTAAAGATATTTTATTTACTGCTGGTGGAATTATTATTAATTTTATTACAGGAATTATAGTTTTATTATTATTAATGATTTTTGATGATATACCTAAATTTATCGAAGTGTTTATCCTTATGTTAGGTTTTTTATCAATATTCTTTGCTTTATTTAATCTAATTCCGTTATATATTAAGAATAATCCTAATGATGGAAGATGTATAATAAATATAATTTTGAATAAACCAATACAGAGGATAAAGGGTGATATAAGTGTCTTTATAACTCAACTATCATCTGGTATTCGTCCAAGAGATATTCAAATCTCACATTCATATAACATAGAGTATTTATTTGGAGCGAATATTAGATATGTTATCTTATTATATTATAAAGCTTTAGATGAAAATAATATTGAAAAAATGATGTATTATATAGATTTTTTAGAAAAAAATATAAAGATTATACCTGTCCCACTTCAACGAACTATTATCTATGAAATATGCTATATCGGTTGTATAACTAATAACTTTGAAAAAGTTAAGAAATATTATACACAAATAGAAGAAAAGCTACAAAAAGACAATGATATTAATGGACTACGTATTAAAGCATATTATGAGTATTATATAAATAGAAAAGTTGAATTACCATTACAGTATTGTCAAGATGCTTTATCAGTTATAGATGAATTTCCTTATAAGGGTTTAGCTTTAATGGAAATAGAATTAATCAATGTATTAAAAAATATAATAATTACTGAAAATAATTTATAAAATGTAATTAAAAATAAAAATAGATAGGTCATATTATATGAATCAAGGAGATTAATATGAATCCAATTTTGAAAAAACTAGGTTTAAAAGAACAAAATCCAATTCTTATAGTAAATATGCCAGAAGAATATAATGAAGTCATAGAAGATATAGAATCTGAAATTCATACAGAAATAAATGGGAAGTATGATTTCATTCAAATCTTTGTTATGAATTTGGTAGATGCTTACCAAATTGCAGAATCAGTGATAAAAGCATTAGGAGATGATGGATACTTATGGTTCTGTTATCCAAAGGGAACTTCTAAGAAATATAAATCGGATATAAAAAGAAATAAAGCGTGGGATGTTTTTGCACCATTTGAATTTGAGCCAGTATCACAAGTATCAATTAATAATGACTGGTCTGCAATGCGGTTTAGACATGTTGATAAAATTAAAAAATTGACAAGAAAAACTGCTGCTACTGAAAAAGGCAAAGAACGAATCAAAAACAATAAAGTATAATAAAAATTATATTTTAAAATCGGTAACATATGTTACAGAAATATATTATTAATTATTATATAATAATATAATAGATATTCAGATTTAATATGTATGATTAAAATTAACTTATATAAAGTGAGGTTGATGGGGATGTATGAAAAATGGATCAATCAATTGATGAAGATTGAGTTATTTAAAGGTATAGAGAAGGATGAACTAAGACGTATATTAAATTGTTTAACACCAAGTATAAAAATCTACAATAAAAAGGATGTAATAACGATTGAAAAAGAGGAATTAAATGGAATAGGTATCGTTTTAGAAGGAGAGGTTATTGTTGGGAAAGACTCATTAGCTGGTGATAGAGTGATAATGAGTAGGTTAAAGAGTGGAGATTTATTTGGAGAAGTAGCTGCTTTTACAAGTGATGTATGGTTAGCAACAGTAGTTGCTAATACAGATTGTACTATTTTGTTTTTGCCACCTCAGAAAATTGTTGGAATATGTACTAAGGTTTGTCATGGGCATAGAATAATGATTGAAAATATGCTTCAAATTGTGGCAAAAAAAGCCTTGATTTTAAATAAAAAAGTAGAGATTCTTTCATTAAAAAGTATTAGAAAAAAGATTAGTACATATTTACTTCGACAATATCGAATGAATAATAAAGTTCATTTTGATATCCCTTTAAAAAGAAATGAATTAGCTGAGTATTTATTGGTGTCTAGACCTTCTCTTTCTAGAGAATTAATCAAGATGCAGGAAGAAGGAATTATAGATTTTTATAGAAATTATTTTAAAATATTAGATTTAAAAAGATTAAAAGCATGTTTATGATATAGAATAAATTAATAACGTATATAGTGTATTTAATGCATTTATATGCGTTTTTTTATTATTTAATACGATAAAAATGGTAACAAAGGATACCGATATCATATGTATTTAGTGGTAGACTAATAATACATCAATAGGATAAAAGGAGATGTAAGTAACATGAAAAATAAATATTTTGATATAAAAGATAAAATATATGATATTACAGAAAAATATGATGAAGCTTTAGAACTGTTAATATCAGTTGGGTTTGATAAGATAAAAGATGAAAATATGAGAAGAGCTATTGGTAAATCAATAACATTAGAAGATGCTTTAAAGTTAAAAAAAATAAATGTTGATACATTTGTAGCTCAACTTGTTGAACGGATAGAAAATAATGAAGTTAGGTTAAATAAATCATCTAATAAAAAAGACTCTGTGAAAATAGCGGGAATATTGCCGTGTCCAGTTAGAGTACCTTTAACAGAAGCTTTTGAAGATTGGCTTACTGATAAAAATTATGATTTTCATATTGATTATGAATTAAAAGCTGCTTCGATGGGGATTGACTGGTTAGAAGATACTCTAAAAAGTCAATCAAAAGATGATTTACCAGATATCTTTATATCAGCAGGTTTTGATTTATTCTTTGATAAAAAACTGTTTGGTAAATATAAATCAGAAGATATGTTTGAAGATTTAACTGGTTTTAATCAGTATAATGAAGATTTTCATAATGATTATATTAAATTAGAGGACCCAAATAAACAATATTCTATTATTGGTGTTGTCCCAGCTGTTTTCTTAGTGAATCAAGAAGAATTAAAGGGGAGAAAAATACCATCTAGTTGGGAAGATATTTTGAAAGAAGAATTTGAAAATAGTGTTAGTTTACCTATTGGAGATTTTGATTTGTTTAATGCAATATTGTTGAATATTTACAAAACCTATGGAGAAGATGGGGTAAAAAGATTAGGAAAAAGTTTACAAAGGAGTATGCATCCATCTGAAATGGTGAAATCACATATCAAAAAAACTGATAAACCAGTCGTTACAATAATGCCTTATTTCTTTACCAAAATGGTTAAAAAAGGTGGTCCAATGATTGCTGTTTGGCCAAAGGATGGGGCTATTATAAGTCCGATATTTATGTTAACTAAAAAAGATAAAAAAGATAAATTGAAACCAATTGTTGAGTTTTTTGCTTCAAAAGAAATAGGAGAAATATTATCTCATAATGGTAAATTTCCAAGTGTAAATCCTAAAGTCAATAATATGATCACGAAAGAAAATAAATATATGTGGATTGGTTGGGATTATATAAAAGAACATGATACTTCAAGTTTAATCAAAGAATGTGAAGCTATATTTAATCGTGCTGTAAAAGGAGATGTTTAGGATGAATTTAGTAACGATATCAGGTCCTCCTTCATCTGGGAAGACTTCTGTCATATTAAAAACGATAGAAGCGATTAAAAAGAGAGGATTATCAGTAGGGGTAGTTAAATTTGATTGTTTATATACAGATGATGATATTCTATATGAAAAAGCAAAAGTACCTGTAAAAAAAGGATTATCAGGTTCATTATGTCCAGACCACTATTTTGCAAGTAATATTGAAGAAGTTGTAAGATGGGGAAAAAAGGAAAAATTAGATTTACTGATCACTGAAAGTGCAGGATTATGTAATCGATGCTCTCCTTATATGAAAGGGATTAAAGCAATCTGTGTAATTGATAACTTAAGTGGTATAAATACACCTAAAAAAATAGGACCCATGTTAAAAACAGCTGATATAATCGTAATCACAAAAGGGGATATTGTATCGCAAGCTGAGAGAGAGGTTTTTGCATCTCGTGTAAATTCAGTCAATCCTAAAGCTATAATTATTTTTGTAAATGGACTGACAGGGCAAGGAGCCTTTGAACTAAGTACACTTGTTTATGACATCGAGGCGAGTATTGAAACCGTAAAAGGAAGGGAATTAAAATTCCCAATGCCATCAGCTTTATGCTCATACTGTTTAGGAGAGACAAGAATTGGTGAAGAATATCAGATGGGGAATGTAAGAAAAATGAAAATCGGTGATGACAATGATTAATATAAAAGAATTAGAAACAAAAAAAATCAGTTATTTAGAGAAGAAATACCCATTTATATTATCATTTTTTGAAAATAATCAATTAGATGTAAATGGTTATGAAGAATATACGTTCTTAGATTACTTAAATAAATTTACAGAAGAAGATAGGGAAGAGTGGGCAATAGACATAGAAAAGATTAAATCTGATTTAGTTGAGTATATTAATCAAATGCTTGAGTTTTTAGGATTAGATAAAGATAAAGTAGAATCAATAACGATTGTTTCTGGTAAAGATAAATATGGGAATAAAGAGAATATTGATCAATTAACCATTAACAAAAGTGAGATTATATCCATAGTCGGTCCTACAGGTTCTGGAAAAAGTAGATTACTCGCAGATATAGAATGGGCAGCAAATAAAGATACACCCACTGAAAGAACAATCTTAATTAACGGAGATTTGCCTGATAAAAGCATTCGCTTTTCAACAAGTAATAAATTGGTCGCGCAATTGTCGCAAAACATGAATTTTGTGATGGATTTAACCGTGAAGGAATTTCTAGAATTACATGCTAAAAGTAGAATGATTGATAATGAAGAAGAAGTGATTAGAAAAATAATCGAAGCAGCCAATGAATTAGCAGGTGAAAAGTTTAATTTAGATACACCTATTACTGGTTTAAGTGGTGGTCAATCAAGAGCTTTAATGATTGCAGATACGGCCATATTAAGTAAATCACCAATTGTTTTAATAGATGAAATTGAAAATGCTGGAATTGATAGAAAAAGAGCATTAAATCTTCTTGTAAATGAAGAGAAAATTGTCTTAATGGCAACACATGATCCGAGTTTAGCACTTATGGCAGATAAAAGGATTGTCATAAAAAATGGTGGAATCTATAAAGTGATAGAAACCGATGATGAAGAAAAAAGCATATTGTTAGAATTAGAGAAAATGGATCAAGTGTATAACTCGATGAGAACAAAACTAAGAAAAGGCGAAATATTAAAAAGTGAATAAAAGAATAGAGGTGAATGAATATGCATGAAGGATGTAGTGGAAAATTTCAGAATGGAAAACAAATAGTAGATAAAGTTAGAGCAATGGGGTTTTCAAATCAATATCTGCCGATGGCTTTCTCAATTACATGTGTAGACTGTGGAAATACTTTTGAAATGAGTACATTTGAGGATAAGTGTCCACAGTGTAATATGGTTTATGGGGTAACACCTTGTCATGCTTTTGACCCAGATAATGTCAAAGCAGCTGGAAATAATTATTAAATATCATTTCTTGTACCATAGGATACTGAAATTTGATTTAGAAAGATATATTATCTAATTGAAAATTATAATTTAAATATTTTTATAAAAATTAAGAATTGCTTGCTAAATATAAGCATATGTCTTAATGTAAATAAATATATAGGAGGAATTTAAATGAGTATGTTATGTTATCAATGCCAAGAAACGGCAAAAGGGACCGGGTGTACTATTAAAGGGGTCTGTGGAAAAACAGAAGACGTTTCAAACTTACAAGATTTAATGATTTATGTATTAAAAGGAATGGCTATTCTTCAAAAAATAGGATTAGAGAATGGTATTAGATTTCCTAAAGCGAATCATGTTATGTTGAATGGATTATTCATGACGATAACGAATGCTAACTTTGATGAAATAGCTATTATCGAAAAAATTAAAGAAGTATTATCACTTAGGGAAGAAATAAAAGAAGAATTAAAAGAGAAAGGAATATCTTTAGGAGAATTACATGATGCAGCCATCTTTGTAGCGGAAACTGAATCAGAAATTTATGCCAAGTCAGATTCTATTGAAGTAGGCATATTAGCTACTGAAAATGAAGATGTACGTTCATTAAGAGAATTAATTACTTATGGAATTAAAGGAATGGCAGCTTATGCTGAACATGCAGTTGCTCTAGGAAAAGAAAGTGAAGCAATCTATAATTTTATCGTAAAAGCCTTAGTTGCTACATTAGATGATACTTTAAGTGGAGAAGATCTAGTGGCACTTACTTTAGAAACAGGTAAATATGGTGTAGATACGATGGCGTTGCTAGATGAAGCTAATACAAAAACATATGGAAACCCTGAAATAACTGAAGTAAATATTGGGGTTAGAAATAATCCAGCAATATTAATATCAGGACATGATTTGAAAGACTTAGAAGAGTTATTAGAACAGACAAAGGGTACAGGTGTAGATGTTTATACACATGGTGAAATGTTACCTGCTCATTATTATCCATTCTTTAAGCAATATTCTAATTTTGTTGGTAATTATGGTAATGCTTGGTGGAAACAAAATGAAGAATTTGAAACCTTTAATGGACCAATATTATTTACAACAAACTGTATTGTACCACCAAGAGAAAGCTATAAGAATAGAGTTTATACTACAGGAGCTACAGGTTATCCAGGATTTAAGTATATTAAAGATAGAGTAGATGGAAAACAAAAAGACTTTAGTGATATTATAAAACATGCTAAGCAGTTACCTTCTCCTAAAGAAATTGAAAATGGTAAAATTGTTGGTGGTTTTGCTCATGCACAAGTATTTGCCTTAGCGGATAAAGTAGTTGAAGCAGTTAAATCAGGTGCGATTAAAAAATTCTTTGTGATGGCAGGCTGCGATGGAAGAATGAAATCAAGAAGTTATTATACAGAGTTCGCTGAAAAATTACCAAAAGATACGGTAATATTAACGGCAGGATGTGCTAAATATCGTTATAATAAACTTGATTTAGGTGATATAGGTGGAATTCCTAGAGTTCTAGATGCAGGACAATGTAATGACTCTTATTCTCTAGCTGTAATCGCGTTAAAATTGAAAGAAATATTTGAATTGAATGATGTAAATGAACTTCCTATTGTATATAATATTGCGTGGTATGAGCAAAAAGCAGTAATTGTACTTCTAGCGTTACTTTACTTAGGAGTAAAAAATATTCACCTAGGACCTACATTACCTGCATTCTTATCACCAAATGTAGCCAAAGTATTAGTCGATAATTTTGGAATAGCAGGTATAGGTACGGTTGATGAAGATTTAAAAATGTTCTTAGGATAGATTTATTTGTATGTAGTATAAAGGTCTAATCAGTAATGATATTATACCTTTTAAATACATTATTAAATAGATAAGTGGTACTGCATAAGAGGGTCCAAAATCTGAGACTATCTACCACTATGTAATAAAGAGTAATTACTAGGGTATAAGAATATATATTATAATTGGTTGATTATACTAAAAAAACAATAGTAAAGACTGACATACAGTTGTCAGTCTTTATTTTATATAATCTATTATATAATAAAAAAGTAGGGAGAGATATTTAATGGATAAACATAAAGAAATAAATGAATATTTTAAGGAACTTGAAGAAAAAAAAGAGTTCAGTGGAACAGTTCTAGTTGGTCAAGGTGACCATGTTATCTTAAAAGAAAGTTATGGGATGGCAAACCATGATTTTGATATACCAAACAAATTAGATACTAAATTTTGTATAGCTTCTATAACTAAATCAATCACTGCAATGGCAATCATGCTATTAGCCCAAGATAATAAACTAGATCTGAATGATACAATAAACAAGTATGTTGTAGATTATCCTAATAGTAATAAGATTACAATACATCAGTTATTAACTCATACAGCAGGTTTAGCACCATTATATAAAGATCCTGAATATTTTATTTACACTAAAGATAAACATTCCTTAAATGATTATATAAATAAATTTAAATATAAACCTCTAGTTAATGAGCCCGGAGAAAAGTTTGAATACTCTAATATGGGATATAGTTTATTAAGTTATATAATTGAGAAGGTTTCTAATAAGACTTATGAAGATTTTATTAAAGAAGCTATTTTTAAAAAGCTTTCTATGATGAGTACAGGATGTTTTAAAAATGAAAAGATTCTAAAAAATAAGGCTAATGGCTACTCAATGGTAAATGGAAATATGATCAATTGTACAATGAAAGATTTTTCTGTATTCAATGGGGCGGGTAACATATATTCTACTGTAGAGGATCTGACTATATGGTTGAGAGCGTTGATGAAAGGTCAAATTTTAACTGAAATTTACAATGAAAAATTGTTAAAAGAATATGGTCAAGTTTATGAAGATTTCTATTATGGTTATGGGAAAATTATGTTAAAGAAAAATAATAAGATTGAGTATTTTTATCAAGATGGAGGTCTACCTGGATTTAAATCAGTATATTTAGTTTACCCAGATAAAGGTGTTTCGGTAATCTTATTAAGTAACTATGACTTCATTAACTTAACTAGTATAATAAACAAAATAGAAGAGATTGCTTTTCAGTGTTCTCCAACATTTAAACTAGATTAAATTGAGTAAGCAAAGAAACTTAAAATCACTAAAAGTTGATGTCAAGAAATAGTCATTAGTTTTATCAATCTTAAGATGACAAATATATACCCTAAAAAATAAAATTCTCAAGTATTATATATCGAGGATTTCATTTTTATTCTTAAGTTTTGTCCAACCGTTTCTGCTCATTCATTTAAAAAGTTTAGAGATGTTTTGGTTTATAAAGTCTAATATTAATCTCTATTGGTTCGTTTTTAGTTTTACTAAAACTCCTTGTATAAGTATTTTATGTCTTGGATAACCGACCATCCGATGGAATTCCAAAACTCTTTTGAACCAGGATTATTAATATTAATAAACAAGAATCCTGTGGTTATACCAATACTTTTTAATTTTTCTAAAGAACGCTGCTCCATCCTTCTTCCTATACCTTTATTTCGGTATTCCTTATAAACTGCTGTATGATAAATAGAACCTCTTCTACCATCATGTCCACACATTAATGCACCAACTATTTTTCCATCCTGTGTACATGCTACAGAACTCAAATTAGGATTTCTGTTTAGATATTTTATTAGAATTTCTTTAGTATCAAAATTTGATGAAAACCCTGAATTAAAAGATATCATCCATAATTTAAGGGCTTCTTCTAAATCAGATTCTTCCATTGCACGGATGATAATTTCATCTGTCAACTGAATCACCTCGCTTTTCTATTTATATTAAAATTGTTAATGAGACCTTAATCTACGATTATAAATCATCGTTACACTTCCTTAAAACATAATTTAAATATTATGTTGATTAACTATGTATTAATTATATCAGTTATTTCGATGTTTTTCTAGTTGGTGTCTATGTAGATGTTCCATAAAAAACTTTATAACTTTTATTAGAATGTTTTTGTAAAAATATAACTTCGCAAAAAAACCCTAAGAATTTCGTAATATTTTTAAATAGCTAAATAGAATATTTAAAAACAGAGTACTTAACTAGTATTGGATATTGCAAGTAAAAATCAATATCCTGCGATTTGCTTGTCGGTAGTATCAGGAAATAGTGTAGAATATTTTAATCATAAATTAGGATTTCTAAGTGGTGTTCCAACCTCACAACTGAAATTAGAGTTATAAAATAAAATATTTATCAAATTATCAATGTATAATAAATGCATTACCTAATAAAAAAGTTTAGGTAATGCATTTTTAATACATTAAATTATTTAATTGTTTTTATTGTAAAACATCATCTAGAAACTCATTAACGATTTTTTCATATTGTACTTTATCAGTTTCTAGTGAAAGTGCGTGTGCAGCACCTTTAGCAATATATAGTTTCTTTTTACCCTTTTTTGCATTATACATATCTTCACTCATAAAAGTAGGAACAAAAGTATCTTTATCACCATGAATAAATAATATTGGAAGATCTGAATCTTTAATTACATCTATAGGACTTATATCTTTAAATCTAAACTTAGCTCTTACTTTAGCTTTTAATGTCACTCTGTTAAGAATTGGGAAAGATGGTAGTTTAGTTGCTTTTTTAATTTGATACTTCATAAGTTCAATCATATTTGAAAAACCACAATCAGCGATAATAAAATCAACATGTTTATTTATTCCTGCATATTGTAATACAGTAGCAGCTCCCATAGACTCTCCATGAAGGCCTATAATACTATCAGCACCATTTTTATCAACTACCCAATTCACCCATAAATCTAAATCTTGTTTCTCATAAAATCCAAAAGTTGAATACTTTCCTTCACTCATACCATGTCTTCTTTGATCATACATAAGAACATTAAATCCCCGATCATAAAACATTCTCATATATTTAATGGAAGTAGTTATACTTACTGTTATCCCGTGAACAATAATTATTGTTTTATTGGAATTACTATCATTTTTGATATAAATTCCTCTTTGATTTAAACCATCTTCTGTTTTAAACCATATTTCTTCTTTTTCAAATTTATTATAGAAGTCTTCATTTAGTAACCCACTATTAATCTCATAATCTAATAGTTTTTTTTCGTTGTATAACTTTCTAGTTATAACTTGAGAAAGAAGATATTCGCAGATAATTTCAAAAAGCACTACTATTACTAATACAATTATTAAAATTATTTCTAAAGTTGTCATCTAATTCCTCCTCTTTAACATTAAAAATTTATAAAATAAAATTTCCCTTTCTTAAAAAAATATTAACTATAAATAAGTATAATATATTTATTCACAAATATGCATGATATGTATAAAGATTATACTAAAAACATTAAATAAATGCAATTTGTTATATGGTATTTAAGATAAATGAAGGTCCTTAAGTAGAATATATGATATCTTCTGAAAGATAAGCTTAAAAAACAAATTAAATTTTAGATTGTTAGATGTGTTATTATTTAAATTCTATATTCAGGTTTTTAAAAGAGTAACCAAGTAAGTATTTGACCTGAAATAATAAACATGATAATATCTAAATATATGGTTAAATATGGAATAATTCGAAGGGGATAGTACTATTTAGTAAAGAAAATCATTGATTAGTATTGAGGAAATTAACATTTTTAAAGAGGGAGAAATAGTATGATGTTAAATAAAAATGATAAAGCTGAAAAATATTTAAAAGAAGCCAAATCAAGTTTATATCAGTTAAATTTAAGTGAATCAATTCGGTTAACTGAAGAGGCAATAAATAATGACAAGGGGTTAACAGAGGCATATCGTTATCTATCTCATTTATTATTTTATTTTGAGAAAGACTACTCGAGAGCTCATGAGATTATTGATAAAGCAATTGAAACTTCAAATAATGAGTATCAAAGTTATGGGATAAAGGGAGATATTTATTATGATGAGAAAAAGTTTAATGAAGCTATAGAATGTTATAAAAAAGCTTTAGAACAACTAACTTCATTAGATTCAGAATTGCTCGCAAAAATTGGCGATTGTTATTTAAACTTAGATGATAATAAGGAATGTAGGAACTATTACGAGAAAGCAATTGAAGTGGATCCTTTATGTATACAGGCCATTAGAAAACTAAGAGTTATTTGTGTTAAAAATGGAGATTACATGAAAGCTTTTGAGTTATGGAAAATGGATAATTTAATTGACGATGAAGAAAAAGTTGTAGGAACGATTGAACAAAATTATAAGAATATAAGAACAGTAACTAAAGATATTATTGCTAATGATTTAGATTGTGTAAAACTAATACAACTCGGAGATAGTTATTATAAAGCATCTTTATATGAAGATGCGCTTATTGTGTATCAGAAAATAGTAGAAATGGAGTCTACTCAATCTGATGTTCAAAATAGAATTATAATTATTCAAGATTTTTTAAAGATTATAGAAGAGTTTAAGGTTACTATTACAAAAATATACAATTCTATTATACATGGAGAGAAAAGAAATATAAAAAATCACCAACAAATGCTTTATAGTATATTACTTAAACTAAGTCAACATTTTAAAGAACTGAATAAATTACCTGATAAACTAAATAAAAAATCATGGAAAAAGATTTGCAAATTCTATTTAAAAGAATTTAATTTACACATAAATAATTTTTTCGCAAAAAATCATTTATATGGAACCTATACAGCTTTTGTAGTTAATACACAAAATTTATGTGTAAATTATTGGAATAAAAAAGGAAAACTTCAGTGTATTGAATTGGGTATAGATATAGATCAAACTTATACCACTTGGGCATGGGAATATTTTAAAAGTGGAACTGGTGGCTGGGTAAGTCCAAATATGAAAAACACAATATATTATGTGTCTGATCGATACAAATCAATTAATAGAAATTGGAAAGCAATTACTGATAAAGGTATATCTAAAATATGGAAGGAAGCTGCAAATAAAGATTTATCATATGATTTGTATCCTGTTGATAAGGTGTTTTATTCCGAAGGGTTAAATTATCGCTTTAAATTGAAGTTTATTAATAAAATTTATGATGAGGCCATAAACAAATTTGACTGTGAATCAGATCAGATAAAATATTTCTATAGTAGATTTTATAAAAGTATCTATCAAGTATCTATCGTTTCTCATGAAGGACAGCACACAATAGATCTGAAGAATATATTATCTATGATAAAAATAGGTATCTATGCTTGGGTTAAACATGTAGGTGGAATTTCATCTGCTCTTGAATATAAAGCAAAATTAACTGAATTACATTATGGAAAAGTTCCTTTTTATTCTTTACATGCCTTAATGTCACAAGACATAAATAGTCCTTCACCTCACGGAAAAGCAAATACACTAATATTTAAGCGAATGGTAAATTATATTCAAAATAATTCCCATGAATTTTCACAAATTGATGTATCGAAGAATATTTTACTACAATTAGATAAACTTGAACTAAATCAAATACGTATGATTTCAAAGTCAATTTTTAAATAAGTAGTAAATATAAAATATCATATAGTTCTTAGTTTATGATTGAGGTGATTTAACGTGAAAAAAGGTATTTTAAGATGGACTGCCCGTATAATAACTTCAATATCAATCACATTTTATTAATTTATGATTATTGGGGAAATGATATGTAGTATAGAATCTATTGAGCCTATTGAACCTGTTGGAATAATAGTGTGTAGTTTTGCAGTTATATTATTACTTAGTATTATATGTACCTGGTATAAAGAAAGAATTGGTGGGTATATTTTAACGATTTGTTCCGTTTTTTATGCGGTATTTATATATATAACTGCTGGATCTAATAAGATTTTAGCTTCTGTATTAATTAGTTTTCCCTTTCTCTTATCTGGTATATTATTTATTCTAGCAAGTAGAGATGAATAATATCTAATTAAATCTTAAAATCATATGTAAATTGAATAAATAAATTAGAAAATCCCTAAAATTTTTGTGGCTAAAATTTAGGGATTTTTGTTGTTATATTTATTACTCAATGAATTATTCAAAATAATTTTTTTCTAATCTTTTAATTCCAGTACTTATCAAATTATACATGGCTTCTTTAGCTTTAACCCGGTCTTTTGCTTTAATCATGTTAATGATAACTTTAATTTGGTCAGTAGTTTCTTCAACTTTAAAATATTTAAAGATTGTAGCTGTTAAAACAACACTAATATTTTCAAAGGCATTATGTACTAATGGATAGATATAGTTACCTGTTGCACAAAGAACAGCATGGTGAAAATCAAATATTAATTGTGAAATTTCTTCATATGATCCTCCATTAAGCATTTTTTCATATAGAGCTTCCATTAATTCGATATCTTGTTCTGTTCGGTTTAATGCAGCTAGATAGGCGCCTTCTCCTTCATTAATCATTCTAAATTCCATCAAGGAATAGAAAGTTTTTTTATCAAATTTTCCTCCATTATAATTAATAATAGACATGAGGATTTCTAATCTTCCATTTCTAATATAATCAGCTACATATACACCTTGTCGAGGTACGATAACAATAAAGCCTTTTTTTTCTAATTCATTAAGACCAAGATTGACAATCGTTCTACTAATTTTCATTTGATTTGCCAATTCTCTTTCTGTAGGAAGCTTCTCTCCTATTTTTAGTTCTCCAGATAATATTGTATTTTCTATCGCTTTAATAAATAACTCTTTCATAGATGGTGCAACAATTTCATTGAATTTCATAATATCCCTCTTTTCGTTTTTGGTTAAACCAAATACCAATAATATTATATAGTGTTTCATTCTGGATTTCAAGTGAATATATAAATAAAAGATACTTTTTTTATATTCAGATAATTTAAGATATAACATTGTTAATTCTATTAAAAGTTTAAATATATATGGATAATAATAAATTAGGAAAAATCAAGTTAATAGTAATTAAATATTTGTATACTGGTTTATTGCATTTCTTTTAATAATATGTTAAAATTTTCACGAAGTTACCTGGTCAAACCAAGTGTTTATTTGTTGTGACTTTTGCTCAAGACAAGATACTCAAAACAAACAAGGCTGACCAATAGAGTTAAGTGGTTAAGTATAAGTATAAAATGATTGATTATATTGAATAAATAATTAAGGTTTAATGTAGAACTGTTAGATGCAATTAGTGCCGTATTAAACTTATTAGTAGTACGTGATTATGCCATGAGTGGTATAAGATATACCCATTTATGTAAGCTTATTCAATAAGTGATTGGGAATAATAATTTTAATAACATTTAGGAGGTAAATATGTTTTTCTTTGAAAACTATACTTTGGAAGCAGTTTTAACAATCATTGGATTAATTTTATTACTTCTACTTGTAAATGAAATAACAAGAAGAAGTAAGTGGGCAGCTATTTGTTGCTATATTATAGCACCAATAGTACTAACTATATTTTTATGGCCTAAATCAGCAGGAGCTGGTACATCAGGCGGATATTGGTTCGCATGGGTAAAAACATACTCAGCGTTAGCTGGTGTTATCGGTTTTATGGCAATTAGATACATAAAACGAGTTGGGAATAATAAATACGCATTGTATTTTCCCTTTGCCATTCTTACGATAAATATTATTGAAGCTATTTTCCGTGATATTGAAGTATTTTCAATCCATGGTGAGATTCAAAACGGGATATTTCTACAAGGTGGTCCTTGGAATATTATTAATGCAATTGCTGGTATTTTCCTTGTATTATCACTAACAGGTTGGGCTGGCATTAGAATTGCCAAAACAAAATCAAAAGATATGATTTGGGCAGATCAATTATGGTTTTGGATTATTGCTTATGATTTATGGAATATTGCTTATTGTTATAATTGTATCTCAAATAGAGCAATGTATGCTGGTGTTGTTATTCTTGTTGCTTGTACTGTTGCTGAAATATTCAAAAGAGGTGCTTGGTTACAACATAGAGCAATGACACTTGCCTTATGGGCGATGTTCTCTTTATCTTATAGTTATGCTGATGATAAATTATTATTTGGTGTAACATCAACCCATAACACTAATGCCTTATTAGTTTTAAGTGTTTTAGCGCTTATTGCGAATGTTTCTATGTTTGGATATCAAGTATATAAGATGATTAAAACTAAGCGAAATCCTATTATAGAAGATTTGAATATCGATTTGAAAGCTTATCAAAAGAATTTATCTGCTAATGGATTAGTATAATAAAATGATATAAGTAAAGATATCAATCATTAGGGTGCTATCATTATATAGCCCCCTTTAAAATATGATTAGACATTATATGAACTTTCTTAAGAAAATAAGGATTATTTGCGATTTAATTTGATAAAATATGCTATAATAAATAGCACACAAATTATCACAAAAAAGGATGCGGAAGAATGATGAAGAAATTAATGTACTTGTTAACTGTGTTGCTATCAATAACATTATTTGGGTGTACAAAAAATGTTTGTCCTAGTACGACTCAAACAATTAAGACAACAACAACGGAACAAATTAACGAGACAACAACAGAAAATTCACAAATTACGGAAACAACTACAACTACTACAGAAGAAATAGAAACAACCACGACAACTAATGATCCAGTCATTGATGAGGATGGATACTTTACTTCTAAAGATGACGTCGCTCTATACCTATACACATATGGAGTACTTCCTAATAATTTTATTACTAAAGATGAAGCAAAAGATTTAGGTTGGGTATCTAGTAAAGGAAATCTATGGGATGTAACTGATCATAAAAGTATTGGTGGCGATCGCTTTTATAATAGAGAAGGATTACTTCCAAAGGCTAGTGGTAGATATTATTTTGAGTGTGATATTGATTATAATGGTGGCTATAGAGGAGCTAGGAGAATAGTGTTCTCTAACGATGGATTAATCTTCTTTACTGCTGACCACTATGACTCTTTCACTTTACTTTATGGGAATGATTAATAATGATTATTGAATTAGATGGAAATGAATTAACCACTAAAAACAAGTTTCATGATTATTTAAAACATAATATCTCATTACCTGATTATTATGGTAATAATTTAGATGCTTTGTGGGACATATTATGTAGTTATAGTGAAAAATTACATATAATTATATACAATAAAAAGCAATTAATAAAAAATTTAGGTGACTATGGTAATTCTATTATTGAGTTATTTGAAGACGCTGTAAATGAAAATAATAATATTAGTTTTGAGTATAAATAAAACATTTCTTATTAAAAAGGTATAAAAATCTATTATGATTTTTATACCTTTTATTAATTGATATGAAAGAATTATTTTAAGTAATTACCTATTTTTAATTATATAATTGACAATTATTAAAAATATTGTTAAAATTTCTATGTGTAATAATATGATTATGAAAGGTGGAATGTCGTCCGACAACTTAGTACTATATTATCGCATAGTATAAGTCGTATGGAGATGTAAGCTAAAATCATTATTTAAATAATTTAGTGTGACTGATAAGTAATATCAGTTTATTTGGCATGCTATTTATTAGGATATGGTTTTATATTTACTCTCATGGCGAATTTTCTAACCTTTTTATGGTATAAGTCGTAGAGTAAGTCTTCGGCTTTTTTATTTTGTATTATAATCATGTTATTACATTAATTAAAAGAGAAAGGGTGTAAATTATGTTATTAGATTTATTAAGAAAAAGAACAAGTATAAGAAACTTTACAGGTGGGGATATAAAAGATGAGATTATTGATTATATTCTTGAAGCAGGAAGATTATCTCCTTCTGGTGGTAATGAACAACCATGGAAATTTGGTGTGATAACAGATAAAAATTTAATAAAGAAAATTTCAGAGATAGCTTATCATCAGAAATGGATTGAATCTGCCAGCTTTTTAATAGTTCTTTGTACATGTATTATTGAAGCTGAGTGTGGAGGAAGAGATATTCAAAAATCACGTTTTCCAGAGCTTTCTAAAACAATTGACAGCATGAATAATGAGATATATTCATGTTTAAATTTAGAGGAGCATCAGACTAAAATTCCCGGGACACATATGGTCCTTGCTGCATTAGAACATGGAATAACTTCAACATGGGTTTCCTATTTTGATGTTAATAAAGTCTCGTCATTATTAAATTTGCCTAAATCTATTATTGCTTCTGAAATAATTGTTTTTGGATATCCTATCAAAAAGAAAGAACCTTTAATTAAAAAAAATATAGAAGAAATTGTTTTTTATAATAAATTTAAGTAGATTTCTAGAAATCAATATTAAAATTATGACTAATTTCCTCAATAATAATTAAGAAAATTATAAGAGTAATTATAATTATGATATAATATTTAAGAATAATTTATTAAATAAAGTTGTATTTGTATATTAAATTAAGAAGGATACCTAGGTAATAAACCTAAATCAATTAGGATTAACGGAGGTTGATATGAATTATTCTAAAAAATATCCATTATTAAAATCTATTAGTGATTTAAAAGAAATACTGTGGATAAATCCTAACTATCAACCATATGATGAAGCAAACAAACGGATTGAACTCACTTATTTTGATGTATTGGACGCAGAATCAAGACTTAACCGATTTTCATCCTATATAATGAGTGTTTATCCTGAAACAAAAAATAATAATGGATTAATTGAATCTGAAATTAAAACCATTCCTAATATGAAAAATACTTTAAAGGATAATTATCATCAGGAAATTCAAGGAAGCTTATTTCTTAAATGTGATCATAACCTTCCTATCTCAGGGTCCATTAAAGCAAGAGGTGGAATTTATGAAGTACTAAAACATGCAGAACAATTAGCGATTGATAATAACTTATTAACAATTCATGATGATTACTCAATAATGAATAGTTCAAAATTTAAATCATTTTTCAGTCAATATTCAATTGCGGTGGGTTCAACCGGGAATCTAGGATTAAGTATTGGTATTATTGGTTCGCAATTAGGCTTTAAAGTAATTGTCCACATGTCAAAGGACGCTAAAGAGTGGAAAAAAGAATTATTAAGAAATCTAGGGGTTAAAGTTATTGAATATGAGGCTGATTATAGTGAAGCAGTAAAAGCAGGAAGAAAACTATCAGAAAATAATCCGTATATGCATTTTATTGATGATGAGAATTCTAAAGATTTATTTTTAGGATATTCTGTCGCTGCTTTAAGATTAAAGAAGCAATTAGATAAGTCGAATATTAAAGTTGATAAGGACCATCCACTTTTTGTCTATCTTCCATGTGGAGTAGGAGGAGGACCAGGGGGTGTGACGTTTGGTTTGAAATTAATATTTAAAGACAATGTTCATTGTTTTTTTGCTGAACCTACGCATTCACCTTGTATGTTACTTGGATTAATGACAGGAATGCATGATTTAATATCTGTTGGTGATTTCGGAATTGATAATAAAACCGATGCTGATGGATTAGCGGTTGGGAAACCATCAGGTTTTGTTGGAAAAACCCTTGAGAATCTAATTAGTGGCGTTTATACTGTTTCTGATGAATCTTTATATCATCTATTAAAACTGATGGTGGATTTAGAGGATATTAAATTAGAACCTTCAGCACTAGCTGGTATTCCACTAATATTTAATACAGAAGAATATAAGAACTATTTAATGAAAAATGATTTAAAAGATAAAATGAAACAAAGTACTCACCTATCATGGGCCACCGGTGGGAGCATGGTACCTGAAAGCGTTATGAAAGATTACTATAATAAATAATCTAAATTAGTCTACACATTTAATTACGTGTAGACTTTTTTTTTACTTAAATAAAAATCAGTAATCGATTACATATCATAACTCTTTGACTTTACGATTTCATTATAATAAGATGAAAAATGTAATAAATTGTAATTTTGGAAGTGATAAAATGTATGGAAAATGGTGGCAAGAAGCTATAATTTATCAAATATATCCTAGAAGTTTTAAAGATAGTAACAACGATGGAATAGGCGATATAAAAGGAATAATTGAAAAGCTCGATTATTTAAAAGAATTAGGGGTAACAGCGATCTGGGTCTGTCCATTTTATGAATCACCTATGGATGACCAAGGCTATGATGTCAGTGATTTTTATAAAATATCCAAAGATTATGGAACATTAGAGGACATAGAAAAATTAATTAAACAACTACACAAAAGAGATATGAAACTAATTATTGATTTAGTTTTAAATCATACATCTGATGAACATCCTTGGTTTATTGAATCAAGAAAAACAAAAGATAATCCTTATCGTGATTATTATATCTGGCAAAAAGGAAAAAAAGGATGTCCACCGACCAATTGGGAATCATTCTTTAGTGGGTCTGTCTGGGAATATGATGAAACGACAAGTGAATATTATATGCATATCTTTAGTAAAAAAATGCCTGATTTAAATTGGAATCATCCTGATATGCGTAAAGATATGTATAAAATGATGCGTTGGTGGTTAGATCAAGGTGTGGATGGATTCAGAGTTGATGCAGTTGCTCATTTAGATAAAAATGACCAATTTCCTAATCATTCCGTTCCTGAGGGACGTCTTTATTCCCCTTGTTATGAAGAATTTTCCAATCGACCTAAAGTACATAAACATATCCAAGAAATGGTTGAAGAGGTCTTGTCAGATTATGATGTGATGACAGTTGGAGAAGCTGGTGGCGCTAGTACAGATGATACGTTAAAGTATTGTGCTTATGATAGAAATGAATTTAATATGATCATCTCATTTGATCATTGTTGGGTTGATGTAGATCCAAGTTCTGCCACTTATCTTCCTAGTAAATGGACTTATAAATCACTTTATTTACCTGATTTAAAGAAATCATTAGCGAAGTATCAAATGAATCTATATGGTAAGGCATGGAATACAATTTTTTGGAGCAATCATGACCAACCACGAGTACTCTCACATTATGGAAATGATTCAAAAGAATTTCATAAAAAGTCTGCGAAAATGTTAGCTACCGTATTGTATTTTATGGGGGGAACGCCCTTTATTTATCAAGGTGAAGAAATTGGAATGACAAATGTTGATTACACAGATATTAATGATTATCGAGATGTTGAGATATTCACTTTATATAAAGAAACCCTATTAAATCATATCTCTACAAAAGAAGATATATTAAATAGAATTCATAAGCGTTCACGTGACAATGCAAGAACCCCTATGCAATGGGATAATAGTGAACATGCTGGATTTAGTAAAAATGAACCATGGATGAAGGTTAATCCAAACTATGTAGATATAAATGTATTAGATAACCTATCTGATAAAGATTCAATATTTTATTATTATCAAAAGATACTTAAAATAAGACAGAGTTCTAAAGCACTCATATATGGTGACTTTAAACTCTATCTTGAAGAGGATGAAAATATATTTTTATACACCCGTTCTTACAAGGAAGATAAATACATTATTTTAGCTAACTTCTTTGACAAAACCATTGAGGTTGTTATTCCGGATGAAATTAGTTTCGAAAAAGTAAAAATAGTGATTAGTAATGATATTGAAAAACCTTTAAGAAGAAATATGACTTTAAATCCATATGAAGCAATTGTATATCATACGAGTTAACGAAGGAGATAGATGATGACGTATTTAAAAAATGGACAATCAACAAATAAATTAATTGAACTAATGAATCGATTAAAAGAGAAAAGAACTTCCCCTATATTAGACTATACGATTCCTGATTTATGGAACGTATGGAACTATTCTGGTAAAGAAATGGTTAGGTCTGATAGTGGTGAATTAACCGTCAATCCTTATAATTTTTACTATGAAGTAATAAATTCTTATATTATACCAAAAAAGGTTGAAAGTTATGATTATTCAAAACCATTTCATCAAATGAAAAATAAGGTATTATCAAATAAAACGGATTATTTAGGAGGAGATTGGATAAAGAAAAGTGTTGTTTATTCAATGATGATTCGTACCTCAACAGCATGGGATCATGATAGAAGTGGTGATTTAGAAAGTGAAAATAAATTTGGGTTAAAGGATACTGGAACTTTTGTGAAAACTTTAGCGCTTCTTCCATTACTAAAAAAAATGGGTGTTGATGTTGTTTATATGTTACCCATCTTTAAATCTTCAACTAAAAATAAAAAAGGCGAGTTAGGTTCACCTTATGGTGTATCTAATTATTATGAATTAGATCCTAATCTAAAAGATCCAATGACTGGTTCCAACTTCTCAATAATAGATGAATTTCAAGCCTTTGTAGAGGCATGTCATATATTAGATATGAAAGTCATGATTGATATTATCCCAAGAACAAACGCTATTGAAAATGAGTTAATGATTGACCATCCTGAATGGTTTTATTGGATTAAAAGTAGTGAATATAATAATTATTCTTCACCAAAGATTGATTCAATAGAGAATACTGCCTCTCCTGAGCCAAAATTAATTAGTGAGATTTATCAATCAGAAAGGGTTTGGAATCATATAAGAAAATTTTCATATGATCCTAAAACTATTAACCCTGATAAATATCAAAGGTTATTGGATGAATATAAAGAGAATCCTAATATTTGTTTTTCAGACTTAATTAAACGTGAGTATGAAATACAAATTGCCCCAGCTTTTTCAGATCATATTAATGATTCTCAACCACCATGGTCGGATATTACCTTTTTTAGAATGTATGAAGACCACCCAACTTTATCTCAAAAAGAATTAAATAAATATCTAAAAGATAAGGAAGAAATTCCACCTTACATCTTATTTGATACAATTAAAAATAATCTTTATCAAGGAAATAAACCAAATAAAGCATTGTGGGAGATGTTATCAGGGATTATTCCTTTTTACCAAAATCATTTTGGGATTGATGGTGCTAGAATCGATATGGGACATGCACTTTCAAGTGATTTATTGAATTTAATTATCTCTAAAGCACGAGAAATTGATCCGCATTTTTGTTTTATCGCTGAAGAATTAAATCATGGAAATGCTAGTAAAGCGAGAGAATTAGGTTATAACATGATTATTGGTTCTGGTTTTTGGCATGAACCTCGTTTTAAAGAACGACATTTACATCGATTTATGGAACAAACCCATAAACTTGCTTGCCCAATTTTCGCTTGTGGTGAAACCCACGATACCCCCCGTTTATCAGCGCGACCAGGCGGACAAAACTTATCAAATATGTTAACGCTTTTAAATATGTTTGTACCGAATGCTGTTCCTTTTATCAATTCTGGACAAGAAATATTTGAAGTACAACCAATGAATACCGGAATAGATGCTCGGGAAAACGAACAGTATCAACTGGAAATTAATGACCCTTACTATGGAAAACTAGCCTTATTTGATAAATACGCTTTTCATTATTTAAATAATAATAGATGGGTTATACCTAAACAATTAGAACGTATTTCAAAAATTAGAAAACAATATCTATCTACAATCACAGATATCAATCAATATGAACCAACCATTTTTGAAGATAAAGCAATCGATTGTATTGGTTTTTCCTATGTTGATAAACAAGTTAAAGAGAATGTTTTAATGATAATAGCTAATACAAATCCAACGAATGAAACAGAGGCTACAGTAGTATTAGACAAATTAAGTAATAGGGCTTTAACACCAGAAGTTCTGTTTTCACAATTTGAACTAAGTGAAGAATCTATAGGGTTTAAAAACGATCATCTAAACTTGATCTTAAAACCTGGTGAAGTTATCATACTTAAGTTATAAAGGATAAATTTAACATTTTTAATAAGGTTTCTGAAACATGTAAACGATAACAATCTATTATTAAAAATTTTTGATGTTATAATTAGGGACGAAAAATAGTTATCGAGGTGAATTATGATAGTTAATATCTTTAGTGACAAAAAAACATTTACTGAAGCCTATACAAAACGTGTAGAGTATGTATATGGAAAAAGATTTAATGAGACCACAGATCAACAAAAGTATGTTGTGTTAGCAATGATGGTAAAAGATTATATTAGTCAAAATTGGATTGAAACAAATGAAGTCATCAAAAAACAACAACTAAAACAAGTATATTATTTCTCAATGGAATTTTTAATGGGAAGATTATTAACCAATAATTTAATGAATCTTGGATTGTATTCCATTGTTGATGAATCGTTAAAAAGTTTAGGATTAGACATAAATGATATAGAAAGTAAGGAAAGTGATATTGGATTAGGAAATGGTGGTTTAGGAAGATTAGCAGCCTGTTTTCTAGATTCAATCGCATCCTTGTCCTATCCAGGCCATGGTAATTGTATACGATATAAATCTGGTTTCTTTCAACAAAAATTTATAAATGGTAACCAAGTAGAATTACCTGATCATTGGTTAGAAGATGATTTTGTGTGGGAAGTTCGTAAAGAGAATGAATCGGTAATGGTTCCTTTCTATGGTGTTATAAATAGAACAGAAACTGATGAAATAAGCCATGATGAAGCAACTTATGTAAAAGCAGTTCCTTATGATGTGCCAATCGTTGGTCATAATACCAAAACAGTAAATTCATTAACGATTTGGTCAGCTGAACCAGGTAATGAGTATCCTGAAGGTGTAGATGTTTATGAATATGAGCATAGTGTTCGTAAAATATCAGAGTGTTTATACCCTGATGATTCAACAGATGAAGGAAAAGTTTTAAGATTAAAACAACAATATTTCTTTGTCTGTGCAGGACTACGCCGTATTATCAATAAACATAAAGAAATGTATCATACATTAGATAATTTCCATGAAAAAGTAACCTTACATATTAATGATACGCATCCAACATTACTTATCCCTGAGTTAATGCGAGTATTAATGGATGAAGAAAATATGACATGGGAAAAAGCTTGGCAGATTACTAATAATACTTGTGCTTACACCAATCATACGATTATGGCTGAGGCATCAGAAAAATGGCCAATTCGTTTATTCCAACCTTTATTACCACGAATTTATGAAATTATTACTGTTATTAATAATAATTTTAATCAAGATTTAATCAATAAATATGGTGTTGACCATCCTAAAGTAAATTCATTGGCGATTATAAATAATAAACTAATCTATATGGCTCATCTTTGTATCGTAGGTTCTTTTAGCGTGAATGGGGTTGCAGCACTTCATACTAAATTACTAAAAGAAGTAGAAATGAAAGACTTTAATGAAGTATATCCAAATAAATTTAATAATAAAACAAATGGGATAACGCATAGACGTTGGGCGTATCATTGTAATCCACAACTAACAGAATTTTTAAATAAATATGTTGGAAAAGAATGGATTAATGATATAAATCGCTTAAAACAATTAAATGAATTAGTTAATGATGTGGAAGTTAAAAAAGCTTTCTTTGAAGTAAAACAAGCCCGTAAAAAGATTTTAGCTGATTATATTCAACAAAATGAAGGAATTAAATTAGACATCAATTCTATTTTTGATATTCAAGTGAAGAGACTACATGAGTATAAACGTCAACTGATGAATGCCCTACATATCATGTATTTATACAATAAGTTAAAAGAAGATAAAGAATTCTATCAATCATTCTATCCGCAAACCTTTATATTTGGGGCAAAAGCTGCTGGTAGTTATCATATAGCGAAAAAAGTGATTAAGTTAATTAATACAATCGCAGATATGGTAAATAATGATTTAGACGTCAATGAAAAGTTAAAAGTTGTATTTGTGGAAAACTATAATGTATCTTATGCTGAACTCTTATTCCCTGCAGCGAATATTTCTGAACAAATATCAACAGCTTCTAAGGAAGCATCAGGAACAGGTAACATGAAATTCATGATGAATGGTGCCCTAACACTTGGAACTTTAGATGGTGCTAATATAGAAATTGTTGACTTAGCGGGAATAGAAAATGCATTTATTTTTGGATTAACTGCTGAAGAAGTTAATAGTTATTATCAAAATAAGAACT
The DNA here is from genome assembly GCA_018394295.1 of Mycoplasmatota bacterium. Classification (NCBI taxonomy): domain Bacteria; kingdom Bacillati; phylum Mycoplasmatota; species Mycoplasmatota bacterium. Next base: position 2,633,863 of record CP074573.1, on the reverse strand, counting down.
ATCGTTCAAGAGATATTTATGAAAACGATCCAGAGATTAAACGACTATTAGATCAATTAGTTAATGGTTTCTTTAAGGATGTAAATATAGATGAATTTAAAGATATTTATGATAACTTATTAGACCAAGGTGATCACTTCTTTGTTTTAAAAGATTTTAAAGCTTATGTCAAAGCACAACAAAAAGCGAATACTACCTATAAGAATCAAGATGATTGGCTTGAGATGGTACTTAAAAATATCGCAAACTCATCATTTTTCTCAAGTGATCGCACGATTACACAATATGCAGATGAAATTTGGAACTTAGATAAAATGAATTTTTAAATAGCTCTCTCTTCTCATAAATTGTACGAGTATAAGCTCGTACAATTTTTCAAAGGTAAAATGATATCGGTTACAATTGTAATTTTGAGTAAAACCAATATAAAATAATCTATTTTTTGATAGAATAGCGTTAAGGAGGTAAGCATGAAAAAAATAGTTACTTTATTTATATTAATGATCACTCTAACATTTACTGTACTTTTTGGAAATAAAATCATAGTAAATGCAGCCGATGACTTGAAAATAATCGTTCACTACCATCGTTTTGATAATAATTATCAAAATTGGGACTTATGGATATGGCAAAATCAACCAACACCAAAAGATGGTAAAGAATTTGAATTCACAAGTGAAGATGAATTTGGAAAGGTTGCAGAAATTAGTATATCTGAGATAGCAGACTATGATGCACTCAATCCATCAACGAAAGTTGGATTTATAATCCGTGAAGGCTCATGGGATGCAGGACGAGAACCAGGTGGAGATCGTTTTATCGATTTATCCAATCCTGATGAAAATAACGAAGTTCATGTGTACATCATCACAAATGATGAAACAGTTTATACAGATCGGGCTTCAGCTGATGTTTCTCCACAATTTTCTTCTGCTTCATTTTCTTCATTTACTACCATTAACTTTACCACAACAGAAGCAGTTATAAATTCACTTCAATTTCAAGAATCAATTTATGTATTAGAAAATGGTTTAGAAATGGATATTACCAATGTAAAGATAAACGCAGATAATAAAAGTGGAAGTTTAACATTAAAAGATACGATTTCTTTTGAAAATGATTATCTAATTGGTTCATGTAATTTTTCTAAAGATTTGTTGATTGTTAAATCAAAATTATTTGATAGTGATGATTTTTCTAATAGATATGTTTATGATGGTGATGATTTAGGTGCAATATATACACAAAATGCCACAAAGTTTAAGGTATGGGCACCGACAGCATCAAAAGTAGAAGTCGTTTTATATGATACAGGTGATTATCGTAATGGACTCATTACAGATACATTTGAACCTACTGATTTAAAAGATGTTTTAGAGATGAATCGTTCTGAAAAAGGAACTTGGTCTCTTAAGGTTAATGAAGATTTAAATGGTGTGTATTATACTTATAAAGTCACTTTTGGGACAAGATCAGTAGAAGCCGTCGACCCATATGCCAAAGCAGTTGGTGTCAATGGGCATAGGGGAATGGTTGTTGACCTTGAAGGGACTAACCCAGAACGATGGTTAGAAGATAAACCAGAATTTATAAATTATAATGATGCAATTATTTATGAATTACATATAAGAGACTTATCTATTCATAGTAGTAGTAATATTCAGAATAAAGGAAAATACTTAGGACTCATTGAATCAGGTACCAAGTATAAATCTACTAAAACAGGTCTTGATCACTTAAAAGACTTAGGGATAACCCATTTACATCTTTTACCAAGCTTTGATCATCGATCTATTGATGAAACTAATTTAGACACACCACAGTTTAACTGGGGATATGATCCATTAAACTTTAATGTACCAGAAGGTTCTTATTCATCTGACCCAACATTAGGTGAAGTAAGAGTCAATGAATTTAAACAAATGGTTCAAGGATTACATGATAATGATATTCGAGTGGTTATGGATGTTGTTTATAACCATTTAGGTGATGCCGCTTCATCTAGTTTTGAAAAGATTGTTCCAGGTTATTATTTCCGTTATGATAATAACGGTGGTTATACGAATGGTTCAGGAGTTGGCAATGAAACAGCATCAGATCGTGAGATGTTCCGTAAATTTATGATTGATTCTTTGAAATATTGGGCTACAGAATATAATATAGATGGCTTTAGATTTGATTTAATGGCAGTACATGATATCGAAACGATGAATTTAATTCGTGAAGCATTAAATGAAATTGACCCAACGATTTTAATTTATGGAGAAGGGTGGACAGGCGGTAGTACACCACTTCCTGAGAGTGAGCAGGCATTAAGAACAAATGTATCAAAAATGCCAGGAATCGCTGTATTTAATGATATTACTCGTGATGGAACTAAGGGGTCAGTATGGTCAGATACTGATAAGGGATTTATTCAAGGTTCCGGTCATGTTCAGGATGTCATGTTTGGTATAGTGGGTGGTATTGAGCATCCTGATACGAATAAATATTGGGCTTTAAGTCCTAATCAAATTGTTAACTATGTTGAAGCACATGATAATCTCACTCTATGGAATAAATTGGCTTTATCAGCCCCTGATGTCTCTGAAAATGCTCGAATAAATATGGATAAACAAGCAGCAGCAATTGTTTTGACAAGTCAAGGGATTCCATTCTTACATGCTGGTCAAGATTTCTTAAGATCTAAAGTATCTGGCGGTACCTTTGAACATAATAGTTATAATGCTCCTGATAAAGTAAACCAACTTAGATGGGATTATAAAGATGAAAATTATCAAGTATATGACTATTATAAAGGGTTAATCAATTTAAGAAAGAATCATCCTGCTTTTAAAATGGGTAATGCTGAAGAAATAAACGAGAAATTAAGATTTTTTGATACAGGTGTAGACCAAGTCATTGGATATACTATTAATGGGGCAAAAGGAGAAGTGTGGGATAAGATTGTTATATTATTCAATGGAAATACTTCTGGAAAACGTTATGTCAATTTACCTGAAGAGGGTACTTATAATATTGTCGTTGACCTAGCAAGAGCGGGAACAGAAACGATAAGAACAATATCTGGTAGTGGAATTGAACTTCGCGCTAACGAATCGATTGTTATGTATATGACAGATGATGCAACAACACCTGACATAACAGACGAAAAGACGGATATATCAAAAATTATGATTGGTGTATCAATTGGTGTGATTTTACTAGCAGGTGCAGGTGTATCCTATATCTATTTTAAAAAGAAAAGTTAAGTGTTAATATATAAGAAGTCAAAAAACTCCTCAAAGATTTGAGGAGTTTTTAATATCGTAAATTATTGATTTAAAATTTTTAGAATTAAGAAACCATAATTGTCTACTTTAATCGGATTGTTTATCGTTTTTGTGGTATCTGAATATAGGTCAACACATTTTTTACCAATAAGTTCATCAATTGCTAGCGTGGTTGTTGAGTCCTCATTATTAATGATGACATATATTGTTTCTTCTGTAGATTCTTTTTTATAAACGATTTGATTATTATCACTGTTAACATCTAACCAGGTTAAATCAACTTCTCGTAAGGCAGGATGTGTTTTTCGGAGTTGAATTAATTTTTGGAGGTGTTTAAACATATCTAAATCTTGTTTGTTTTCACCCCATATCATACAACGACGATTATCTGGGTCATGTCCACCAGCTAAACTAATTTCACCACCATAATAAATACTTGGAGTTCCACCAAATGTTTGTTGGAAAACATAAGCTAATTTAACTTTTTCTTTATTTCCTTGGCAAATAGTTAAGATTCTTGTTGAATCATGACTATCTAGTAAATTAAATAAGTAGGCTCCAACATGTTTAGGATAAGTAGTTAATAATCGATTGATATCATTTTTGAAATTTTCACTGCTTCCATTATTCGCACCAAAGAAGTTCCATACAGAAAATAAAAAATCATAATTCATCACAGATTGCATTTGATCTGGTTGAATCCAAGGATTTGATTCATCCCAATTTTCCCCAACGATGAAAAAGTCTTTCTTTTCATTGTCACATGCTTTTCTAAAGTCACGCCAAAATGAGTGATCAACCTCATTTGAGACATCTAATCTCCAGGCATCAATATCACATTCTTTAATCCAGTAGGTTGCAGCCTGTAATAAATAGTCTTTTAATGCTTCATTTTCAGTATTCCATTTTGGCATTAATGGAGTAAAGGCAAAGGTATCATAGTTTAATGGATTTTTTTCTTCATCAAATTTAAAATCTCTAGGATTTCCTTCGAATAAAGGGAATTTTTTTATGTGGAAATAATCTTTATATGGAGAATTCTCACCATTTTCTAATACATCTTGGAAAAAAGGATGATTCCAACCACAATGATTGAATACAGCATCTAACATGACCTTTATTCCTCGTTTGTGTGCTTCTTTAACTAATCGTTTCATTGTATCAAGATTTCCAAATTGAGGATCAATTTGAAAATAATCTTCTGTGTCATATTTATGCGTAGAAGGCGATTTGAATATTGGAGTGAAATAGATTCCTGTTGCACCTAATTCTTGAATATAGTCTAATTTATCTATTACACCCTCTAAATCTCCGCCAAAAAACATTTCATTACGTACTTTTTCAATGCTTCCCCACTCTAAAGTATTTGCCGGGTCATTATCTTTATTTCCATTATTAAAACGTTCAGGGAAGATTTGATACCATATGGTTTCTTTAGCCCAAGCAGGTGCTTTAAATATATCTATAGGATTAATAAAAGGGAAATTAAAGTAATTAAAAAGATCCTTTTCTTTTTCTGGATAGATTGTTAGATCTTCAATTGACTTAGCACCATATAATAATTTTTCATTATCTTTTTCTAGAATAAAGCAGTATTTAGTACGTCTATATTTAGGCTTAATAGGAATAAACCAAAAATCATGCAAGTGAGTAGAATATTCTTTTTTCATTAATAATTCTTTATTATTCTCATTTTTCCATTCATAAGCATTTGTGTCATCACTATTATTTTTATCCTTTTTAGGTCCCCAATTAAATGGGTCTCCATAAATAATTTTAACATTATCAAGGTCATTTTTTGCTGTTCTTAAACGAATATGAACGGTTTCTTTGTCATAGGCATAGGCAAACTTACTTTTACCTTCATGATAAATTGCTGCTAGATTAATTGTCATATCATTTGCTCCTTTCAAGACGAATTATAGATTAAGATTAAGTTACTGTCAATTAAAAATAGGTATGTAAAAGGATACATATTTTATTTTATGATTCTTTCGGTATATTTATTGGATTCAAATATGAAATTGCTTACATATTAATTTATGAAATTGTTTATGTTATGATAGGTATGAAAAAAATAATAATTGAGGTGTATATATGAAAAAGATTTTTAGTTTTATGTTGATAATGATATCAGTTCTTATGATGACCTCTTGTAAAAAGGACAGGGTATCAGATATAGATTTACAAGGTACAAAAACAGGCGTTTATTATGAATTGTTTGTAAGATCTTTTGCTGATAGTGATGGGGATAAAATAGGTGATTTAAACGGTGTTATCAGTAAATTAGATTATCTAAAAGAACTAGGGATTGAGGGAATTTGGTTAATGCCAATATTTGAATCAGATAGTTATCATGGCTATGATGTAAAAAACTATTTAAAGATTAATGAAGAATATGGTACGTTGCTAGACTTTCTCAATTTATTAGATGAAGCAAAAGAAAGAGACATTAAAATTATTCTCGATATTCCATTTAATCATACCAGTAAGGATCATGAATGGTTTCAAAAATCAATTGAAGTTGATAGTAAATACCATAATTACTATACATGGATCGATGAAAATGATGAAAGATATGGAAAATTGGGAGCATGGAATCAAAATATTTGGCATGCTAATTTAACAAATAATTTATATTATGCTGGGTATTTTTCAAATGAAATGCCAGATTTAAATATGGAAAATCCTAAAGTTCGTGAAGAAATAAAATCAATTGCTAATTATTGGTTGAGTATTGGTGTTGATGGATTCCGTTTAGATGCTGTTTTACATCAATATGGGATTAATGAATATCCAAGTAATATTAAACCACTTGCTAAAAATATGATGTGGTGGAAAGAATTTAAAGATTCTTTAACTGAAAATTATCCTGATGCCTATTTAGTAGGTGAAGCTTGGACAGATTATGTACTAATGTCCCCTTTCTATTATGGATTAGATTCAAACTTTAATTTTGATATCAGTGATTTAATTATTAATAGCTTATATTCTTACAATTCAAATTATGCTAAAACCATCATCAGACAACATGAAAGTTTTAGTGAGTATAATAAAGATTTTATAGATGCACCATTCTTATCCAATCATGATGGTAATAATAAAGAACCTAAAGCAAGAATTGCTTCACTTTTAGATGGTAATGAAAGTAGAATGAGACTAGCTGCAGAAATGCTGTTAACATTACCAGGAAATCCATTTATTTATTATGGAGAAGAAATTGGGATGGAAGGTGAGCGTTATGGTGCTCCAGATTATGATAAACCACTAAGAACCCCGATGTTATGGTCAAAAGATGAGGGGAATCTAAATGCTACATGGTATACAAATAACAATTTTAATCAAACAGTAAAACCTGTTGATGAGCAATTACAAGATCCACATTCTTTATTAAATCACTATAAAACATTAATTAATTTAAGAAGTTCTTCACTAGCATTACATGATGGTTCTATGCATTTTTATAGTGTGGGTAAACGGAATTTTCAATCATTTGTGCGCTTGTTTGATAATCCAAAAAGAAAAGATGCCGTGTTAGTTGTCCACAATGTTAATAATGAAGAATTAGATTTGACATTTAAAAATAGTGAAAAATTAGGGATATTATATCAATAAATCGGAAATGATTACAAGAATACAGGAAAAATTAGTCCACGTTCAACAATTATTTATCAAATTCCTAAAAAACTAATCAAAGATTATGTGAAAGAGTAGGTGTTAACGCATGGGATTAATCAAAGGATTTATAAATAGTTTTACATTATCAGGTATCTATAAAAATAGAAAGGCTGGGTTATTAAAAGCCTTTCTACATTTAAGTCTCTTTACTATCCTTATCTATTTCCCACTAAGTTGGAATTGGTTAAATAAAGATACCCTAGATTACGATAATTATGGAATTACTTTTGTTACAGCCCCCCCTGAATGGTTGAGTAACGATTTACCTGAATGTTATTTTGAAAACCAAGTGTTTTTTTGTGATGAACCAACAGATGCTTTATCATATGCTGGTTATGAAATCTTGTTTTTAAATGAAACACCCACAAGTGATAAATATATCCTTTTTCTTAAGGATCATTTTGTTGTGGTGAATAATACTAAATTAACCTTTACATATAGTGGATTTGATGATTTTAGTTTCAAAGATCTCAATGAGATGAATAATCCTACAGATGCAGCGAAAAAAATAGCGGATTCAATTTTTGTTAGTGTAAAAGATAATCTATTCTTTTTTGGGATATTGGGACTTTATGTTGTATTTATATTAATGAATTTCATTTATCTATTCTTATTAGCGCTTATTAGTATGTCATTTAAATTTAGATCACATCGATTCCCTAATTTCAAAGAAGTAATTACGATGTATATGTATGCAGTAACTTATCCTAGCATGTTAGCGTTATTCTTTACTCTTATAAGCAAATCTTATGCTTTTACGCCACTATTAATGAATTTTTTAACACCATTAATTATGTATGTTATGTACCGGAAAAATATTTTAAAAAGTTGAAACTGGTTACACATGTCTATTTGATTGAAAACGCATTCTTCGATTGATATAATGAAGTCATCATAGGAATAGAGGAGGAACAAAAATGAAAATTAAAAAACTATCATATTTAATTATGTCATTTGTTTTTGCATATTTATTAATGATTAATGTGACAGTTCAGGCAGAAGATTCAGCCACAACATGTGATGCTAGTTCTGCTACACTAGTCGATGTAACAGTTCATTATCTTAGATGGGATGATGAATACGAATATACAGACATGTTATTACACACTTGGGGTACTGGAACAAATGGAAGTACTGATGGAGTTCCAGTAACAGAAGGTCCATTTGGTGGAACGGCAACAATAAAAGTGAATCCATGTGATGCCGATGATCAAATTGGTTTAATTCCACATCCTGCTGCAGGTTGGGACTATAAAGATGGAATTGATTCTGATAATACAGATGGAATAGATAATAAATTTATTGATGTTACTAAAATAAAAGATGGAACTTTAACTGATTTAACAGTTTATGTTTTCCAAGGTTCAAATGAAGTTTATCAAGAAGAAAACGTAAATGTAGATGATTCAGGAAAATTATTTGTTGTATACTATAGACCAGCAGGCGATTATGCTGAATGGGACATTTGGTCATGGGGAAGTAATATTGATAAAGATGATGTTGCCTTTTCATATAATCTTGGTTTAGATGGTGGAATAGATCCAAATATCTTCAAGATAGCTGTATTTAATATTGATGCTGCTTCAGCTGATGAAATTGGATTTATCATTAGAAAACCAGATTGGTCTGCTAAAGATGATGCTTGGATAAGCGATGTTAATGAAGAGTACGTAGATGAAAATGGAAATACCTATAAAACAAATGGAGATAGATTAATTAATGTTTCTGATATCAAAGGTTCAGGACATAAAGTCTTATTTATATCACAAGGTGAAGCTGAATTCTTAACTGATTATGAATTGTTTGTAGCAAATGCATTCAAATTTGAAATAGAAGAAGCAGCGTTTGAAAAAATTAACTCATTAACAGTTAAGTTTAATCAAGATGTAAGTTATGACCCAACAACAGGTCCAGATGTAACAAAATATTCTATTAAAGATGAAGATGGAAATGAATTAAAAATAAATCAAATTGGTTATGATTCAAAATCAACAAGTGCTGCTGAATTTAAATTTTTAGTAGAGAATATTGATATTACAAAAACATATACCATTTCATATATACATCAAGGGAAATTAGGAGATGAAACTGTTTCAAAAGGAATTGTTATTCCTGATACTGAAGCGCCTATCATTCAAATAGATGAAAATGATAAAGAGATTCATGTAAAACAAGGTGCTAAAACGATTGATAAACCTGAAGTTAAAGCATTAGATAATGGTGTAATCATCCAAACAATAAAAGCAGAAGGTATTGTTAATACAGCAAAACCTGGTGAATATACTGTTACTTACTATGCAGAAGATGACTTTGGTAATGTATCAACTGCGACAATTACAGTAGTTGTTGAAAGTAATGTTCTAGTTTACTGGCCATTTGCACTAATTGTAGTTGCATTATTAGCTGGTGCTGGTGTTTACTTCGTTAAAAAGAAATAGAAGAGGAGGGAAAAATATGAAAAAAATAACAAGTTTATTTTGTCTAATGTTTTTAGCAATTGCACTTAATGGATGTACTTTACTAGGTACTGAAATCGATTTTTCCTTAGAAAACAAAACAGTGATAACATTTTGGGCTGATGATGAGGAGTGGGCAGACGCTTTAATTGATGCTTTTGAAGAGCAAAACCCAGATATTATTGTAAAGTTTAATAAAGTTGGTTCAGTAGATGTAAGACAAAAAATGGAATTAGCAGGACCTGCAGGATTAGGTGCAGATGTATTTGTAATGCCTCATGATCATATCGGTGCTGCATTAGAAAAAGGATTATTATTACCAGTTGGTGGTAAATATAAAGAAAATATTCAAAATAGAATAATTGAGTCTGCTGTTAATACAGTATCTGTATGTTATGATATAGCAGGATTAGAACAAGAAGCATGTAATGCAGAAGAATCAAATAAATATACATTTGCTTTCCCTATCTCTGGAGAATCACTAGCAGTATTCTATAATAAAGATTTATTGCTTGAGCATACTGGTTCTGAAGTACCAGCAGCAACATTTGAAGAGATATTTGAAAAAGCTGCAACTTACAATGACTACGATACAGTAGATGAAGATGGAAATCCTAAATTATGGTTTGGTGCTGATGTTGGTAATGCTTATGATATGCACTGGTTATCTACAGCACATGGATTTAAGTTATTTGGTGATAATCATTTAGATCCAACTCAACCAAACTTTAATTCACCTGAGATGATTGCTGCTTTAACAAAAGCAAGAGAAATTAGAACAAATTATCTTAATAAAGACTCAGGTACACTTAATGGTGATTGGGTTAAAGGATTATTTGAAGCAGGGAAATTAGCTTATACGATTGATGGTCCATGGAGTATTAGTCGATATAAAGATAGTGACATTAATTTTGGTGTTATGAAATTCCCTACACTTAATGTAAATGGTAAAGATGAACAACCTTATACATTCTCTGGTGTACAAGTAGCTGCTGTTTATCGTGGGGCACCTGCTGAAAGACAAAAAGCGGCTTTAAAATTTGCTGAATTTATGATTTCTGATGAAGGAATGTCTATTATGTATGAAGAAACTGGTAAACTTCCAACATTGAAAAACACTGAAAACATTAAATATGTGATTAAAGATGAAAATGGAGATCCAGTATTAAAAGACGGAAAAGAGCAAATTGTATCATTAGATGACGATCCTTATTTAACAGGTGTCGTAGATCAATTAGAATTTTCTGAACCAATGCCTATTATTACACAAATGGGATTCTTCTGGACAGTTGCAGGACCTATGTATAGTGATGCTTGGAATGGAACTACAGAAGAAGATGGTAAAGTCTTAGATTATACAAATAAATCAGCTGATGAATTAGCAAGAAAAGTTGCAGAATTAACACTAAAAGGATATAACGATTTATTAAATCTTTCTGAATAAACTACTTCATGGTCATGCGAATACATGACCATGATTTTATCCATTTTGACAGAGGTGAGCAATATGAAGTTTATTAAATCAATCGTTAATTTTTTTAGATTAATTTTCACTAATATAACAGATTCTTTAAAAGGTCTAGCTTCAGCAATTGTGTGGGGTTCTGGACAATTATTAAATAAAGAATTTGGAAAAGCTTTATTTTTCTTTTCATTTCAATTTATCGCAGTGATGATAGAGTTATTAACCGGTAAATACTTTAAAGGTGGCGTGACACATTTAAGAGATTCAGGATTCTTCTTGCGCGGCTTGTGGGGATTAACTACATTAGGAGAACGTGTGACTGGACTAGAAGAGATTTCTGTACCACCCTTTTTTCTTGAAGTTAAGGGTGATGTATCAGACACTTTAATGTTAGAAGGATTAATTTCTACAATCGTGTTATTACTTTTCCTAATTATCTTAATATGGTCAGTAAAAGATGCTTTTGTTAGCTCATATAATTATAAAAAAACAGGTGTGAGATTATCAAGTAAAGATTACTTTAAAAAAGTATGGAGAAATGGATTCCCTTATATCATTTTAACACCATCTTTGATATTAGTTTTACTGATATCAATAATGCCGATTTTATTTGGTTTTATTGTAGCCTTTACGAATTATAATAAACAAAATCTCCCACCAGATTCACTTGTTCAATGGGTTGGGTTGAAGAATTTTATCAATATATTTGGATTTGGTAGTGGAACAATTAACTTTAGTGTAGCCTTTAAAAAGGTATTCACTTGGACAATTGTTTGGACGATTATATCTTCAGCCACTTGTTTCTTTGGTGGATTTATTCAAGCTTTAATCATTAACAATAAAAGAGTAAGATTTACTGTCTTTTGGAGAACATTATTAATTATTCCATGGGCAATTCCAGGGATGGTAAGTTTATTAATATTTAAAATGATGTTCCATGAATATGGATTTATGAATAACTTTTTACTTGAATCAGGAATTATTGTTGAACGTTTAAGATGGTTAGAAGATATCATGCGTCCTAATTTAGCTAGAGGAACGGTAATTCTGATTAATATATGGTTGGGGTATCCATACTTTATGGCATTATTAACTGGGGTTATGACAAGTATAAATAAAGAACTATATGAAGCAGCAGATATTGATGGCGCAAATAGTAAACAGAAATTCTTCCATATTACATTTCCATTAGTTTTATATATGACTGCTCCTCTATTAATAATGACAGTCGCAACTAATTTTAATAATTTTGGCGTTATCTATTTCTTAACAGGTGGAGGTCCTGGTGGATCACCAGGAGCTGCATATGCAGGAAGTACTGATTTATTAATAACATGGATATATAAATTAACAGTAGATCCTAATATTCGTATGTATAATATGGCATCTGTGTTTTCAATAATCATATTCTTAATTATTGGAACGGTTTCAACTTGGAACTTTACACGAACCAAAGCATTTAAAGAGGAGGATATGATATAAGATGATGACGAACTTTCCTCTCAACTACCTAACGCTATTATCTTTTAATGAAAGATTCAATATGTTTATAACGCATCTTGGATTTATTATTCTAGTACTACTAATCATAACCGCTTTTATTGTTTCATTATCATCAGCTCTTGAGATTTTTGATGAAAAGATGGTTGGTAAACTTAAAAAGTTACAGTATTTATTTTTACCGATGATTGGTGTAGGTGTTATACTTATTTTATTATTTTTGATAGTTAAGACGTTTGATAGTAATACATTCTATACTCTACTTATTATTGGTTTAATAGGACTATTAATTTATAACGTGATTATATCTAATCGTATAAAAAATAATTCAAATAAAAGTACTCAAATGATTTACAAAAGTATCTATAAACCGAAAGAGATATTTATCAAATTTCTTCTGTATGGAGAAATTGTTTGTATGGTAACCATCGTACTTGTACCAGTTATCTATATTGTCGGTTCAGCACTTAATCCTAAATACGGGATTTCAGCAAACCTTTTCCCTAGTAAAATATCATTTGATAATTTTAAAACATTATTTGAAGATACAAACTATATAAAATGGTATTGGACAACATTTAAAATTGCCTTTTTAACAATGATAACATCAGTATTTGTATCAACATTAACAGCATACATTTTCTCAAGATATAAGTTTAAAGGTAAAAAGTGGGGTCTAATTACTTTACTTGTATTACAAATGTTCCCATCATTTATGGGATTAATCGCATTATTTACACTTTATAAGCAATTTGGATTAATCGACCATCCACTTGCGTTAGTATTAATTTATGCAGCAGGACAGATTCCATTTAATACTTGGTTAATAAAAGGTTATTTCTCAGGTATTTCTAAATCACTCGATGAATCAGCTCGAATAGATGGGGCTAATGGTTTTCAAATATTCTTCAAAATTTTATTCCCTCTTGCCGTTCCTATATTAACTTTTGTAGCTGTTACACAATTTATGGCTCCATGGATGGATTATATTTTAGCGAGTTATTTATTAATTAATGATGAAAATTACACTTTAGCTGTTGGACTTTATAACTTTGTAAATAGTAAAGATGCTCAAAACTACACAATGTTTGCGGCCGGTTCATTATTAATCGCAGTCCCAATTGGTACTTTATATGTTTCTTTACAACGTTACTTAATTGAAGGTATTACGGCTGGTGCTAATAAAGGGTAATTTACTTATTATGGATTTTTAGAAAGGTATATTTGAATAAAATATACCTTTTATTCTTTGTGGGAATATTTAACTAGTTAAATGCATAATAGACAATTTTACAAAGAATTTGAATCAAGATTTGCTTTTCTTTACAACCCCTAAGTATTCATATATAATATATATGATAATAATTTTAAGTGATATTTTATATAATAAAAATTATATATTGTTGCTTAATATGAATTAGTTATCATAGTAAAAATATATATTTATAAAACAACCTATTTTATTAATGAAATAATTAATAGGAGGTGAATCCCGTTACAAAATAATATATATATGTAACGGTATTTATGGCAAATATTAAAAATGTAGCTAAGAAAGCCAACGTATCAGTAGCAACAGTATCTAGGGTCATTAATAATAAAGGATATGTTAATGAGGAAACAAGAAAATTAGTTGAAGACGCTATTAAGGAATTGAATTATATACCAAATGAATTTGCTCGTTCATTATTTAAGAAAGTGTCAAAAACAATTGGTGTTATTTTTCCTCATTTAAGTAATTCATTTTATTATAATGTGTTAGAAGGAATAGAAGAAATCGCATTTGAAAATGGGTACAAAGTGATGATATGTAATACTCATGAGGACGCTGAAAGGGAAAATGAGTATATAAAACAGTTTGTAAAATATAATATTGATGGAATAATTGTTGCCTCTAACAGTGATTTACTTTCAAGGTATAAAGAACTTGAAATTCCACTTGTTACTATTGATCGAATCATTGATGATTCAGTTCCTTCTGTTACAAGTGATAACGTTAATGGAGGTTATCAGGCTGCCCAGAAGTTAATAAGTAACGGATGCAAACATCTTGTTCATTTTCGTGGTCCAAGTATTCTTTTAATGGTCCAAGAGCGTAGTAAAGGTTTTCAAAAGTGTTTAAAAGAAAATACATTATCTTGTGATACAGTAGATTTAGCTTTTATCGATCCTGAAATGATTTTAATTAGACAATATCTAGAAAGCCATCCCAATATAGATGGTATATTTTGTGATAGTGATATAATAGCTGCTAATGTAATCGCTGAATTAGTTAGATTAAATAAAAAAGTACCTGATGATATTCAAGTCATAGGATTTGATAATACCCTATTAGCTAAATCAATGACTCCAAAATTAACCACCATTTCTCAAAAAATGTTTGAAATTGGTAGGGAAGCGATTAAATCTTTAAATTGTTTAATCGAAAAGGAAGAACTTACAAATAAACATAAATTAATTCCTGTTGAATTAATTGAACGGGATACTACTAAATGATATAAATTAAAAATAAAGAACTGTTAATGTGTAATAACAGTTCTTTATTTTTTATTATAGATCCATATGAATACATGTAACTTAATTCTTATATGGAAATATTTAGTAATTATTATGAAAAAATGATATAATACAGTAAATAGTAGGATTTATAGGGGGATCAATTTTGAATAATAGAATTTATACAAATAGATTGATATTAGTTCCATTAACATATGATATGGTCGTTTCACTTTTGAATGGAGAATGTAAAGCAATTGAAAAATTAGGTTTTAAGTTAAATGGTAAATGGCCTAGAAAAGATACAATCGATATATTAGAGATACTTGAGAGAACAATGAAAAAATCTTATGAACCATCAGGATATGATGTTTGGATGATTGTAAGAAGTGATAATAAGGTAATTATAGGAGATATAGGATTTAAGGGTGAGCCAAATGAAAGAGGAGAGATTGAAATAGGATATGGTATTGTTTCTGATGAGAGAAATAAGGGATTTGGATTTGAAGCTACAAATGCTTTAATTAAGTGGGCATTAACCCAGGAGGATGTAAAAAAAGTTAAAGCAGATTGTTTAGTTAAAAACTTCGGATCAATTAGAATATTAGAGAAAATAGGTATGAAAGAAATAAGTAGAGATGACGAATTGATATATTGGGAGATTGTTAAATAAAGGTTATTACTAAATTTAGATAGTTTGAAGGGAGATATAAAATGATTGAAATACCAGAAGCAATTGTATTATCAGAACAAATTAATGAAACACTTAAGGGAAAAATAGTAAAAGATGTAATCGCCAATCAATCACCACATAAATTCGCATGGTTCTATGGCGATCCTAGTGATTATAATGATCGGTTAATAGGTAATACTGTTATTGGTTCAAATGCTGTAGCGGGATTTGTGGAAATCAGGTTTAGCTCTGCGAAGCTAATATTTTGTGATGGGATACGAATGAGATATCTGTTAGAAGATGAGAAATTACCTAAAAAGCGTCAGCTATTAATTAAATTTGAAGATAACTCTGTTTTAGTGGCAACTGTTCAAATGTATGGAGGATTGTGGTGTGTAGAAAATGAATTTGATAATCCTTATTACCTTAACGCTAAAAAGAGGCCTTCTCCATTATCTAAAGATTTTGATTTGAAGTATTTTAAGGATATTGTATTGAATGACAAACTTCAGAATAAAGCAGTAAAGCCTGTTCTTGCTACAGAACAAAGGATACCAGGATTAGGGAATGGTGTATTACAGGATATATTGTATCGTGCCAAAATTCATCCAAAAAGAAAGATGAACACATTATCTGAAGATTCAATTGAATTATTGTATGAATCAATTAAATCAACTCTATATGAAATGGTTCTAAAAAGTGGAAGAAATACTGAAAAAGACTTGTTTGGTGACTTAGGTGGATATGTTACTAAATTAAGTAAAAATACAGTCACTCAACCATGCGAAATTTGTGGAAGCCCAATACAAAAGAAATCCTATATGGGTGGAAGTATTTATTATTGTGAAAAATGTCAAGTTGAATAAAGGAACTACTATTTGAAACAACATTAACAGAACAACAGAGATTAATTTAATAAATATAGGGAATTTAGAAAATTAAATTGTGTTGACAAAAATTACCTAGTAATATATAATTAATTTAAATTTGAAATGAAAGTGAGGGTGGATAAAATGGCAATCAATAAAAGAAAAAAACTGATAAGTTCAGATTGTGCTTTGTCTGCCAACAGTTTTTATTGATTTACTGTTTGTGCTATAAAGGTCTCTGATTTATCGGAGACTTTTTTTATTTTGTTTGTCAACTAATAAAAGATAATTACAAGAAATGAGGTTGATAACGATTGTATGAGTTTAAGGAAAGTACATTGAGGCAAAATCAAGATTATTTTAAACAGTATGTAGAGATGTTAGGGGTTGGTATTGACAGTTTTCAAGAAGAACACATTTTAAAATCAAGGGTTTTTTCTATATATGTGAGGGGAATATATCAAGGTTATTTTGCGTTTTGTGAAAATGTTTTTGAAATTAAAGATTTTACTGTATTAACCCAATTTGTTTTAGATCAGAAAGCATTAATGCATTCTCAATTAATATTTAAGAAAATCCTTGAGGAATATAAAATTATAAGTTCTTTTGTATCATCAGCTGATGAAGTTTTTTTATCATTATCTATGGATTTTCATAAATCAGTAACCATGCAAGCATATATGTTCATTGATGGTCAAGTTGCTGTCCGTAACCCAGAATTCCCAAAAAATTATATAGTTCCTGCTAAAGAAGAAGATTTTCCACTGATTCAGCGTTTATCTAAAAATTATTTTGACTTTCTATTGGCACCAGAGAAAAAAGGTAAGTTTCAATTATTCATTTTAGAAAAGAATCGTACAATTCTTGGCTTTGGTTTGCTTGAAGATGGGGAGATAATGAATAAAACTAAATCTCTTGGTATTTACACAATAGAGGAACACCGTAAAAAGGGGGTTGGTAGGAGTATAATGATGTATCTGAAAGATTTATGTTATGAACAGGGATATTACCCTTTAACTGGATGTAACTGGTATAATGAAAATTCAAAGAATACTTTGGAAAGTGCAGGATTTATATCAAAAAGCCGCCTTTATAAAGTTGAATTCACTGATGAGTTACAATGGGTGTCTATATAGTTATAGATTAATAGTCACATATTACATTGTTTATTCAACACATGTTGAGTACTGCTTAATGTTTAAATGATTTTGTATAATTAACCCAGAATACTTGTGTTGGGATTATAGTAAGTTATTTTTGATGTATATATTAAAAGAAGGTGAAAAAATACAATGGAGAATTTAAGAATAGAAAATAAAATTAAGTCGTCTATAGAAGAGAATAATTTCTCAGGGGTTATTTCAATTAGGAAACAAGGGAAGATAATATATGAAAATGCTGCAGGATATGCAGATAGAAGTAATAAACTTAAAAATAATATGGAAACAAAGTTTGGAATTGCATCAGGTACTAAATTCTTTACAGCGTTAGCTATAGGGAAATTAATTGAAGAAGAAAGGTTATCATTTACCACAAAGGTTTTTGATATTATTAAGTATCCTTTTCCCTACTATTCAAAAGAAATTACGATTAAACAATTATTAACCCATACATCTGGGATTCCAGATTATTTTGATGAAGAGAAGATAGATGATTTTGATAATTTTAAAGTAGCTATCCCATGGTATGAATTAAAAGAACCAAAAGAGTATTTTCCGATTTTTCCACAGGAAGAGATGAAGTTTACACCAGAAGAAAGGTTTTCATATTGTAATAGTGGATTTATACTATTAGCAGCTATTATAGAAGAAGTATCTGGAATGAAATATAAAGACTATGTAGAAAAAATGATATTTAAACCAATTGGTATGAATCATTCAGGTTTCTATGCCTTAAATAAACTACCTGAAAATACTTCTTTAGGATACGTTGAAGAAGAAAATGGTTGGCGTACTAATGTATATAACTTGCCTATAGTTGGAGGCGGAGATGGTGGTGCATTCACAACAGTGAGTGATTTATACTTATTGTGGGATGCTTTCTTAAATTATAAAATATTATCAAAAGATTTGGTTGAATCATATATTAAACCTTATATCAAAGCTGAATCTGAAGGAGAAAATTTATACTATGGATATGGGATTTGGATATATAATGAGAAGTCAGTAGAAGAGTATATTGTTGGTTGTGATGCTGGAGTATCTTTTAAGTCAGCAATTATTAGAGAAAAAGATATCGTTTATACGGTTATATCAAACACAGGTAATGGTGCTTGGCCAATTATAAGAGGAATAGAGAAATTGTTGAATAGAGATTAGTTAGACAATAGTCATTTAGGTATATGAAACACTAATTAATGAATATATAAGTCAAGTCGATAAATTGAGGTGAAGGTAAGTCATGAAGAAAATTGAACGCTTATCTGGTATTATCTATGCACTAAAAGAAAATAAGAAGATGACGGCTAAGGAACTAGCAGCTACCTTTGAAGTGAGTGAAAGGACTATTTATAGAGATATAGATGCTTTATCTCAATTAAAGGTACCAATTGTTGCTTTTGAAGGATTTGAAGGGGGCTATAAAATTGATGAGAATTACTTCTTACCTAGTTTACCTCTTGAACAAAATGAGATTCTTTACTTACTAATCTGTTTAAGATCGGGAGAAGTATTAAGAGTACCCAATATGCAAGGTTCCTTTGAATCTTTAAAATACAAACTTCTTAATATATTAGATGATGATATTAAGAGAAAATTTAGTACAACACTATCACGGATTATTTTAGAAATGAATAGAATTATTCCTGATAGTTATTGTGACAACCTTTTTCATAAAATAATTGAAAGTTTTATTGATTATAAGGATTTAATAATTACCTATTATACACCAAAGAATGATGAGTATATAAAGAGAAGGGTTACTCCCTATATATTAGCCTATGATAGTGGTGGGTGGTATTTAAATGGGTATTGTCATATTCGGGAAACAAAACGGTGTTTTAGATTGGATAGAATTAAAGAAATAGAGGTATCTAATGAGGATTATGACCAATATATTGTAGATGAATATATGATTAATTTAAAAAGTGATAAAAAAGATTTTAAAATAAAAATAGTAATGGATAAGAAACTATATGAAACGGTTAAGAACGATGATTATTTTTTTAGAGCCCAAACGAAGAATATGAAAGATAAAATTGAATTAGACATTTATACAAATAATATAGATTTTTTTGTTTCATTCGCTATCAAGAACTGCGATAAAGCAACCATCATTGAGCCAGTAGAATGTATCGATAAAATAAAACAATTATGTAGTAATATATTAGAAAAATATTAAAAACTCTGACAAGTTTATGTCAGAGTTCTTTTTATATAATAAAAAAGTGATAATTATTGAATGGATTATAAGACTAGGAAGATTTGTCTGTAATATAGGTAAGGAGAAATAATTATGAAAAAGATGGGTTTCAATGAATTAAAAGAAACATATTCTATACCTTATGAGAATGGAGATATTAAGGAAGCTTTACGTATACTTCATCAAGGAGAAGCATTACTTGAAAAAAAGGAGTTGGAGAAAAATGAATATATTCTTATATTAGATAAAGCTAAATTTAATAGTTTATTAAATTTATACGATGATTGCCTAAATTATTTAACTTATTTAGTTAAACGAGGTTATGTATGTCCATTACATTGGAGAATATTCGCTAATCCATTTTTCAAAAACAAGAGTTATATAAAATTAATAGAGAAAAATGATTTTAATAGAAGGCGAGAGCAAGAAAATACAAGTTTTAAATGGGAAATTCTATTACCTGAAAACTATACTGAAGAAAAAAAGTATCCATTATTTATTAATTTACATGGGGATGGAGATTGTATAGAGGATCATAAAGAGTTTTGGAAAGCTGACAAGTTATTAAATAAAAATTTCATTGTTGTTTACCTTCAATCAAGACAATTAACCAGACATAATGGTTATGCATGGTTAAAAAGAGTTTTTTATAGCACTAATCAGAAAGATTGGCCAGATTCAGAAAAAATATATCCATTATCAAAAAGCAGTTATTTAGTTAAAACTTGTTATGAATCGGCTAATAATGATCTAGAAGTTTGTTATAGAGAATTAATTAAAAGGTATTCTATTGATCAAAAGAAGATAATCATCGGTGGTTTCTCGGGAGGAGCAACTGCATCTATAGAATTTACTCTAGCCAATAGAATACCAATAAAAGGTTTTATATCATTATGCGCTCAGAAACCCACAATATTGACTGATGATACTGTAAAATCTGCTGCTCAAAGAGGTGTGAAAGCAGTATTTTTAGAGGGTGAAGAAGATACACCTGTTATTGAAGTTGAAGAAATGATAGAAACTTTTAAACGCTATAATTTAAAATATAGGTATCATATCAATCAGGAAATAGGACACTGGTATCCTGATGACCTTGAAAATCAGGTAGAAAAAGCAGTTGATTATATTCTTGCATAGAATAGGTTACTTGTGGATAAGTATTTTTGACGATAAAGACTAACTTAGATTAAAAAATAATAAGGAGGTATAGCGATGGAAAATATTAGCTATAGTCAATTAGAAAAAGATTTTGTGGAACTTTTAGAACAGGAAAATTATAGAGAAGCAGTCAATTTACTAGGAAGAGCATCAGAGCTTCTTTCTTGTAAGGAATATGAAGAACACTATTTTGATATTCACTTTAATAAAGCTCGTTTTTCTACCAACTGTAAGATGTATGATGAATGTATTGAGATATTAATAAATCTTGTTGAACAAGGGTATGCTTGTCCATTAGATTGGAAACGTTTTGAACCTTTAAAGGAAGATATTAGATTTGCAAAACTTAAAAAAATGAATGATTTAATATTTCATAACACAGAAAAAAAATCAAAACCAGAATATGTTGTCCATCTTCCAGAAGGTTATACTGAAAATAAACAGTATCCATTATTTTTAAATCTCCATGGAGATGGAGAAAGCATTAAAGAGCATAGTATGTATTGGAAACCTGATAATTTTCTAAAAAAAGACTTCATTGTTGTGTATATTCAATCATCACAGATGATCTATCATAATGGTTATGGATGGTGTAAAGATCCTATTAAATCTAGAAGTGAAATTATAAATTTCTTTAAAATAATATCACAGCAATATTCGATTGATAAAGAATGTGTTATTATCGGAGGTTTTTCAGGTGGAGCCATAGCTGCGATAGATATAACCATGGCAAATGAGATACCGGTAAGAGGCTTTATTTCTTTATGCCCTGATGAAAAACCACATTCGTTTACGAAAGAGAATGTTATGAATGCTTGTAAAAGAGGGATTAAAGGTGTATTTATGGAAGGTGAACAGAGCATAGTTCCTGTCGAAGAAGAAATGGTTAGTGTTTTCAATGAGGTTGGTTTTCCTTATGAATATTACATAAATAAAGGGATAGGACATTGGTATCCTGAAGATTTAAGTGATAAAGTAGAGCAAGCATTAGAATTTATATTATAGGCAACCTCAAAGTGTTAATGGTGTATTTTGTTTTAACTAATTTATTCACTATATATGTGCAATAGGATTAAAGCAATCAATTATCACGTATAAAAATTATAATGAAATCGAACACATAAAGATACTTCTAATTCATTTTTTAGAGTAAAAGATTATATATATCCTTTATTATGTTTTCCGATGATAACCTGCATAGATAATATTTTTATTAATTAATATTTATGTAAATGATAATACAATATTTGGACATCAACTTGTTGATACTGGAACAAAACACTTTCAAAAAGGAGTAACATATACTGAGGATTTTGGTGAACTTGAATCAGTAGATATAGCGTTATCAACATTTTGGATCGACAATAGTAATAATGAAGTTTTCAAAAATATGCCAAATGTTACTTCTGAAATAGTATATAGCCTTAATTATGATAATCCTAATGGAGTTAAGTTAAATCACATCGTAATCAAAAAAGAAGCAAGAGAAATATTTAAGTTCACATACCAAGTAACTGTAGTAAGTGACACAGAAGAAACAATTATAACTTAATATTTTACAGCATATAATCAAAATACAATAGGTTGCAAAGATAGAGAAAAAATTGTTCCATATATCTTTTTCTTTAATCAAAAAATTAATTCTCTTGATGTATTAACAGAAGAAAATTATATCAGTGAGGTAGAGCTTACCAAGAGTTCTAGTAGCAATCTTACAGGTGCAAACGATACATTTGTTTTTGAATTCGACAAAACTAAAGTACCTGAAGATTTCGAGTCATTTGAGCTAGGAGTTAAAGATGATGAAGAACATTACCATTGATAATTCAAAATAAAGTAGAACAACTAACAGAACAAATTAGAAACAATGGAAAAATAACGTTATATTGTGATTATTAATGTGCTATAATTACTATAATAACTGTTTGTGTTCGATAATAAAAAACCCATATTTTTACAACCAGCATTGTATTTATCATTATTTGCATTAATTACTTTTGCAATTAAAATAACTTATACAATAGTGTTCTTAATAGATTCCAGAAAAAAGAAGACGATGTAGAAGAAATAAAAGAACATATTCAATTACTTATTAATAATGGAAAGAGTGAGTAATATTGCTTTTAGAATGTAATGACTTTGCTCCAAATATACGAGGTATTTTATGAACACTAAATTTATTTAATATTATGTTAAATATATTTAAAAGGGGGATACAAATGGAGATATCAAAACAACCAATCTTTAAAAATATAGACTGTGTGCAATTTTATATTCCTAATTTACAGGAAGGATTAGAATATTATTGCAATAACCTTGGGTTGAGAATTATATGGAAATCCGATTCAGCAATAGGACTTGGAATGAGCGAAGGAGTAACGGAAATTGTTATTCAAAATGAGCGAAAGGCACAAGAGATTGACATTAAAGTAAAATCAGTAATAGATACAATTCCAGAAATAAAAAGAGCAGGTGGAGAAATTATATATGGACCTTTTGATATAAAAATAGGAAAATGTGCTGTTATAAAAGACCCTTGGGGTAATCAATATGTAATATTAGATGCTACAAAAGGTACTTTTATTACTGATGATGAAGGGAATATTATAGGACAAAATAGTACCTCAATCAAAAATATTGATTATTCAACAAGAAAATCCAGTGATAATAACCAAGAGAGTGATGTTAATCTGAAAGAGTGATAGTTTAAATACTATTGCTCTTTTTAGTGTGCCGGGCATGTCTATTAACTTGGTGGTGAAAGTTCACTACATGGGAAGATGACTAAAGTGTTAGCCAAGTGCAAGGGTGTCCATCGCGAGGTGGAATCTGAAGGAAGCAGGAGGCAAAGTTTCGACTCGAGGAACACGAATCAAATCAGGTGGGTATTGTGGATGAGTTTGCTAGACAAAACAAAGTGCGTAGTCATCAAAGCAATAATACACGTAAATGTGGCGAGTATATGAAATGAAAGTGAATAGACTTACCCTGGGAGATCTCGTGAATACTAATCAGTAGTCGAAAAAGGTTTGTCACGAGAAGTCAGCAGAGCCATAGTAGGGTCCAAACCGAAGGGCGAAACAGTATGTTTAATTGTAAATGTAAATTATAAGACTATATGAACAGTAGAAAATCAGGATTACCTGCCTAACTTCGATGGTATCGTAAGGAACCTAGGAGCCTTTAGGACAAACAGTATGGTCTTAACAATGAAAGGAGCAATTACTAATGGAAAATCTTCTAGAATTAATCTTAAGTAACTGCAATTTAAATGAAGCCATCGCTAGAGTAGTGAAGAATAAAGGTGCTGCTGGAATTGATGGGATGAATGTTGAACAAGGAGGATTACATTTTATGAAACATGGTGATGAAATTAAAAGAGCCATAAGAAATAGAAAGTATAAACCTAACCCCGTTAGGAGAGTAGAAATACCAAAACCTGATGGTGGGGTAAGACTACTAGGAATACCAACGGTTATAGATAGAATCATTCAACAAGCCATTAATCAAGTGCTATCACCAATATTTGAGAAACAATTTAGTGACTCTAGTTTTGGATTTAGACCAAATCGAGGTTGTCATATGGCAATTGAGAGAAGTTTAATGTATTTAAATGATGGTTACAAAGTTATAGTTGATACGGATTTAGAGAAATTCTTTGATAAGGTTAACCATGATAAACTCATGCAAATATTATCTTTAACAATTAAAGATAGTGATTTAATGAGTTTGATAAGGAAATATCTAGTTAGTGGTATCATGATAAATGGAGTCGTAATAGATAGTGAGGAAGGAACACCACAAGGAGGACCATTAAGTCCATTATTATCAAATATCATGCTTAATGAACTAGATAAAGAGTTAACTAAAAGAGGATTAAGATTTGTACGATATGCCGATGACTGTAATATATATGTAAAAAGTATACGTGCAGGACAAAGAGTAATGGAGAGTATAACTAACTTTATACAGTTACCTATAAAGTCACTAATGTACAGATCACAACTTCAAAATCTAAACAGGTAGGTGTGTATATGAATTGTTAAATACTAGTAATAATTTCTATTGACAAACAAGAAAATAAAACGTATTATATTTATATGCCCCATCCCCCCATGAGGGTTATTTGGAAGGAATGAATATAATGAGTCATTGTCAAGATGTAAAAGCTATATCCAATCGATTATCAAGAATTGAAGGTCATGTAAGAGGAATTAAAAAGATGGTTGAGGATCAAAGACCATGTGAAGAAATTTTAGTGCAGATAGCCTCAATTGAATCAGCGATGCATAAAGTTGGATTAATTATACTTGAGGATCATATTTCAGGTTGTGTTATCGAAGATATTAAAGAAGGTAAGGAAGAGGAAACATTAAAAAAATTAAAATCAGCATTAGGAAAATTTTTATAATTGACGGAGGATAATATGAAAAGATTAGACATACAAAGTAAGACCAACAAAGCAATCTTTATGGCAATTCTTGCTGCTGCTCTTTATGGTATCAGTTCACCAGTATCTAAATTATTACTTTTAAAGATTCCACCAACTTTAATGGCTGCTTTATTATATTTAGGTGCAGGATTTGGGATGTTTATGGTTAACTTAATAAAAGTATGGGGTAAAAATGAGCGTTTAGAAGCTAAGATGACAAAAAGGGAACTTCCTTATATTGTAGGAATGATATTGCTTGATATAGCAGCACCCATTTTTATGATGATGGGACTTAGCCTAACAACATCAGGAAATGTATCTTTATTGAATAATTTTGAAATTGTTGCCACATCATTAATTGCTTTATTCATTTTTAAAGAGGTAATTGGAAAGAGAATGTGGATTGCGATATTATTAATCACCATAGCAAGTGTCATATTATCAGTTGAGGACTTTAGTAGGTTTTCACTTTCTATTGGGTCAATTTTTGTAATTGTAGCAACGATTTGTTGGGGATTTGAAAATAATTGTACGCGTATGTTGTCTTTAAAAGACCCACTACAAATTGTAGTAGTAAAAGGATTTGGTTCTGGAATTGGGTCACTTTTAATTTCTTTGGCAATAAAGGAATATACTCAAGACTTCATCTATATTTTAATGGCTCTTTTATTGGGATTTGTAGCTTTTGGACTTAGTATCTATTTTTACATTATTGCGCAAAGAGATTTAGGAGCTGCAAGGACAAGTGTATTCTATGCAACCGCACCATTTATAGGTGTTGTAGCTTCATGGATTTTTCTAAAGGAATCAATAACCATATCATTTTTTGTTGCGTTAGTAATCATGCTTATTGGTTCTTATTATGCAGTATCAGAAAAGCATAACCATATGCATACGCATGAGGAGATTATACATGACCATAAGCATAATCACGAAGATATGCATCATAATCATACGCATGAACAAGAAATCATAGGCGAACATAGTCATGTTCATACTCACGAAACGATCAAGCATAAACATCCACATACACCAGATTTACATCATAGACATAGTCACTAATTACTGAATATACCCTATAGAGTAGACTAAAAAAAGTCTAGCTATAGGGTGTTTTTATAAAAAACTGTCTATTTAAAGATGTATATTACTAATCTTTAATAAATAGTTAATAAATAGTTAAGGACTTTTTTACCTAATATGTAATATCATAGGTATGTAAGTTAAAAGTAAAAAATAAATTACCACTAGATTCTAAGGATTAAGAGTCTTAGTAGGTTAATGAAAGGGAGAAAGTATAATGAAATCTATAGTATTAGAAGGTAAAAGTCTTTGCAAGACATTTACAAATGGGAAAGTATCAACTAACGTTATTAGGAATTTGGATGTTGAAATCTATAAAGGTGATTTCACAGTGATTATGGGAACATCAGGAGCGGGTAAATCAACCTTGCTATACTTACTAAGCGGGATTGATGATCTTACTTCTGGAGAAATTAATTTAAATGAAAAACGTGTGGATCATTTAAAAGAGAGTAAAATGATGGATATTCGAAGAAAACAGATTGGTTTTGTTTTTCAAGAACCAAATCTATTAGATGATTTTACAGTTTATGAAAATGTCATCATCACAGGCTATTTAGGATCAAAAAATCGTAAGAAAGTTCATTCTAAAACAGATGAATTATTGAAAAATGTTGATATGACGGAACATAGAACTAAATATCCTTCTCAATTATCAGGTGGTCAGAAGCAACGTGTATCGATTGCAAGAAGTTTAATTAATAACCCAGACATCGTCTTTGCGGATGAACCAACCGGGGCTTTAAATGCTAAACAAAGTAAGCATGCGTTAGATTTATTATCAAATATTAATGACGCTGGTCAAACAATCTTAATGGTTACCCATGATATTAAAGCTGCATGTAGAGGGAACAGAATTTTATACATTAAAGATGGAAAAATTGATGGTGAATTAAACCTAGATCAATTCATTGTGGATAGTTTAGAGGAACGAGAGAAACAAATTTTTGACTTTATAATGAGTAAGGGGTGGTAGTGTGATAATTGGATTAAAGTCAGCAGTTGCTATATTAAGAAGAAAGAAGTTTCAAAGTATTCTTGTTGGATTAACAATTATGTTAACCGCATTACTAATATATATTGGTTTATCCTTAATGAATCTAACAAATCCATTTGATAAAATGTATACTCGTGCAAATGGATCAGAAAATTTATTGTTTCTTAATACAAAGATACATGATACTGAGGATATCAAAAGTTGGTTAGGAGACCATGAGTCTATAGAAGGTGTAAGTGAATATATTGCTCATAAAAGTAATATTGAATTTCTAAAAAATGATGAAAAAACAAGTATTACTATATTTTTAACAGAGTTTGAGGAATTTATTGAACAAGATAAAGTATATATTACAGAAAATAAAAAAGCCACCTCACCAAAAGATGGAGAAATCTATATCTCTTATTATTTTGCTCATAATAATCAATTGGAAATTGGTGATGTAGTAAAGGTTCGTGCGGATGAACATACTTTCGAATTGGTTGTTTCAGAGCTTATTGTTGATCCCCAATTTAGTAATGGATTTATGTCACCTTCAAGATGTTTTGTTGCTTCAGATTTTTTTCAAAAAAAGGGTATTAGTTCAGATATATCCTTATTAGGTATAAAGTATAAAACTTATACCCCTGAAAAAGAAACAGCACTCAAAAAAGAGTTTGATAACTATATGTTTAATTCGATACAGCCAACTTTTATAAAGTATGCAGAGATTGATGCTAGTTACAATACAATTGGTAAAATTATTGCAGCTGCATTGTTACTTACGTCTATTTTTATGTTTATTATTGTTGTGTTTATAATACGTGCTACCGTTAGAAATGAAATTTTACAACAATATAAAACAATAGGTGTAAGAAAAGTGATTGGTTATAGTAGTAAGCAAATTAGACAAATGTTTTTGTATATGTATATCATTATTGGTGTAATTGCATCATCTATTGGGGTGTTTCTCGGATTACCAGTTAGACGTTTCTTAGTTCAGATATTAACAAACGATTTGCAAGTAGGAGATAATACTACCTTAGATTGGTATTTTGTTATCACTATTATAATAATATTGGGATTATTAATTATTTTTGTGTCTATCGCTGCAAATAAATCGAATAAAATTAGACCAATACAGGCGATAAAATATGGCATGCCTGAGAATAAATTAAAAGGAACAAAGTTTAGAGTTGATCATTTTAAGAATGTACCATTATGTTTTATTATAGCTATAAAACAAATTCTGATGAATAAAAGAAAGACATTAGCAAGCATAGTTTCTATTATGATTATCACTTTCGTTAGTTTAACGATTAGTAATATCTCCGGGTCTATGTCAAATGCCAGACATTTATCAAAATCCCTAATTGGGATAACTGCAGGAGATGTATCAGTGACTTATTCATCTGATATGTCTTCAAAAGAAGTAATCAACAAGCTAGAAAGTATTGAAAATGTAGAGAGAGTATTATTTTCTACAATAAATCTTTCAGAAAGTACTCTTTCTAAAGATGGTACAGAAAATATTCCTTTATTAGTCACAACTATATATGGTGATGCTTTTGAGAACTTAATTATCTTATCAGAAGGGCGTCAACCTCTTAACAATAATGAAATTGTCGTTAGTGCACTAGTAGCACAGAAAGCAGGCAAAACAATAGGAGATTATATTGTAATCAAAAAAGAAGAGGGGGACAAAAAGTACTTAATATCTGGTATATATAATTCCATATATCATTCAAGTTTATCGTATGTGATGGTTGAAAAGCATATTCCAGAAGAACAAAAACATGTAAATGGTATTTATTGGGTATACATGGAGACAGAAAATGTTATAATGGAAGATATAGAAGAAAGTATTACTGATGTATTAGGTGATACAGCAATTGTAGATGAATTTGGAAGTGATGCTCAAGAAATAATTAACACAGTCAAATCATTTCCAACGGTAACGAATAT
Source organism: Mycoplasmatota bacterium (assembly GCA_018394295.1). Taxonomy (NCBI): domain Bacteria; kingdom Bacillati; phylum Mycoplasmatota; species Mycoplasmatota bacterium. Next base: position 2,604,480 of record CP074573.1, on the reverse strand, counting down.
GATACTGGGAATATTCATAATTGTATGTGGAATAATTATCTTCAACTGGACGATAATTGACATTACTCATTCAGTAAAAACATACGGAATACTAAAGGCGACTGGATTTAGTAATAGTGAGTTAAGAGTTTTACTTATTTCTAAATCTGTCATATTAACTTTAATTGGTATAATTTCTGGTTATGTCTTATGTGCTCTAACAGTTGATAAGGTAATGGTAGGAATGTTATCATTAACACCATTTAGTACAATCAAATTACCTGTTGTATTTTCACATAATCAAGGGTTATTAATTGCATTGTTATATTGTTTAATCGCATTAATAGCTACTCTTATACCGACAAAACGAATTGCTAGTATTTCACCAAAGAATTTAATTGCTGAATAAATTGAGGTGATTTATATGAACGAGAAACGTGTACTTGTTGTAGATGATGAGAAGGAAATTGCTAATATACTTTGTGATTTTATGGAGAATGAAGGGATAAAAGCAATGACTGCTTATAATGGAAGAGAAGCTTATGAGAAATTTAAAAGTTTCTCTCCTTCTCTTGTTATTTTAGATATCATGCTCCCAGATGATGATGGGATGGAGATTTGCAGACGTATACGTAATGAATCAGATATTCCTATTATTATGCTTAGTGCTAAGGATACAGACATTGATAAAATACTCTCTCTTGGATTAGGGGCAGATGATTATTTAACCAAACCCTTTAGTCCAGCTGTTGCTGTTGCCCATGTTAAAGCTCAGTTAAGAAGGTATATGTCAAAAAATAACAACGCTTCAGATGAGAGATTATTTATTAAAGATATGATGATTGATATCAAAAAGCATTTAGTAAGAATAAATGATAAAAAGATAGAACTAGTTAGTAAAGAATTTGAAATCTTATGTCTTTTAGCCACTAATCCAGGAAAAGTCTTTTCTAAAGAAGAAATATACGATCAAGTATGGGGAATTGATGAGTTTGGAGAGATAGGAACCGTTACCGTTCATATAAGAAAACTAAGAACAAAAATTGAAGTAGATCCATCTAATCCAGAATATATTAAGACAATATGGGGAGTGGGGTATAAGTTTGATGAGGCATAGACTTTATAAAATAAGTTATGTAATTACAATTTTATGCTCAATTGGTATTGTCATCACCTTACTTATTGGTTGGAAGAATAGCCTTATTAAAGAAGATCAAAACCCTATTAATGAGATTAGACTTAAAGTAAACCCAGAATATCTTTTAATTCTTGATAATTGGCCGCTTTCAAATGATGTACAAAAACAATTAGATGAGGAACTTAAGAAGGAAAATATAGCTTGTACAGTTACTGATTTAAATGGATATGTATTATATAAATATAATAGTCAATTTGAACTAGGTATTCAAATTGATCTAGTAGAGCACATGTATTATGATTATAGTTATAAAGTGAGGAATGAGGGAAAACATTTAATTTCTTATCCAATATATAACCAAGAATCTGTTGAAGGGTATGTCCTATTTGAGGTGGCTATAAATAACAGAAATGATGGAATGAAGATGCCATCTGAATGGATTATTAGTATCAGTTTATTTAGTATACTATTCGTTATATCTATCATTGCGACCATTATAAACCATAAGAAACAGACAACTAATGAATTTGAGGAACTTATTGAGGGATTAAATCATGTATCCAAAGGTATTTTCAAACCATTAAAATTACCTAAAGAGTCTAGAGAACAATCAATATATATTAGTTATAATCGTATGGTAGAAGAATTATCTTATTTAATGAAGAAGAAACAATCATATGAAGGACAAAGAAAGAGTTTCTTAACTACTATTAGTCATGAACTTAAAACACCTATAGCTACAATAAATGCCTATATTGAAGGTTTAGTTAGCGGGGTTGCAAAAGATGAAGCTACAAGACTTAATTATCAAATAATTATCCAAGATAAAATGAAAAACTTGATGAATCAAGTAGAGGATTTATTTAAATATGCTCAAGAAGATATGAATCAGTTTAAGTATAATTTTGAAGAAATATATGCTGATGAAGTTTTTGATAAAATACTAAAACAAATTATAGATAAAGAGAACAAAAGAAAAATAATTATAAAGAATAATATACCAAAGTGTATGATTAATGTCGATGTGATTCGAATTGAACAAGTAATTTTAAATTTCTACAACAACGCGATTAAGCATACTCCAGAGAATGGAACTTTAATATTAGAAACATACAGACAAGACCATGAATTGTTAATATCTGTTGAAGATAATGGTGAGGGTATTGATGCTAGAGATTTACCTTATATATTTGATTATTATTATCAAGGTCAAGCATCAAAAAAATCTGACTATGAAGGTGTTGGATTAGGACTGGCTATATGTAAAGAAATTATAAATAGACATGGTGGAAGAATATTTGTTAAAAGTTCACTAGGTAAGGGAACTAAAATCAGTTTTACGCTACCTGTTGTGTAATTTTGATTCTAATATGGAATTGATAAAATAGTAGATTTACAGTCCGTATAAATATATAAATTAAAAAAGATATTTAAATTATTATATACTTATATAACAATTATGAATATCTTTTTTCATTTGGCTATGTTTAAAAATAATGTTGATAAAATAGTTTTTAAAAGGAATCTTGATAGGTTCCTTTTTTCTTAAATAATTAAATTATGTACAAAAAATCACTCGTTAGACGAAACAATTTCAATAAGATTACCTTCAGGGTCAGCAACATAGGCTTCTCGCAAGCCATATGGCTTGGTAACAGGTTTACTAACAGGTTTTGCACCTGCTTTTATTAATCGTTCATACTCCATGTCCACATCTTCATATTTTGGAACACCAAAGGATAACTCCATAGTACCATTTAGTCCTTTGGGATAAGATATTGGTATTGATGATAAGTTTTCCCTTTCACCTCTTGTACATAAATTAAAGAAAAAACCATCTTCTGTTATAAATCCAGCAAAACCATCGATATCAATATTTTGTTTCATATTCATTACGTCCCTATAGAATTTAACCATTAAATCCAAGTTTTCTACAAAGAAACCTATCGCTCCTAATTTCATCTTGATTCCTCCAATTTATATTATTATGTCTTAATAAATTATATCTTCTTGTGACTCCTTACAAATATGTTGTATCATTTTTTATCTATTTTATTATATTTAATTTAACTTAGCATTTCAAGTTTTAAACAAATTACATGTAAATTGCTCCTTGTATTAGAGTATGAGGTTTGGGATTGTACAAAAAATGTTAATGTATACAGTATCTTTTTCTGTGTTAAATAGTTGTAACCACTTGAGCCAGTATATGTAGTTGGAGAGATATTTTGTAGTAACACCAAAATAAAGAATAAAAAAAGAGAAGATTAATTTTTTTTCTCTTATATAAATAAATTTTTCTAAGTATTATTTTAAAATTTCTTGTGGAACTTGAGTTTTTTGGTAAGTATTATAAATATATTTTATCTCATCATAATATTTATTAGGATTCATGGTAATAAAAGCGATTCGGTCTAATAGTTTTAAATCATCTTCATTAATTTCTTCATTTTTTTTCGCTACTAGTTCCCAACTTTGTCAATTAAGTTTATTATCTAATCGATTCAAAAATGGTACTGTTTCCACTTTGTTTAAACATGCAAAATCTCTTAATAAATTGCCTCTTATAAACCATAAGCCATAAAGGGTTTTTAAACCATATTCTTCTGGATTTCCATATATCCCGAAACGATTTGAATTTAAGCCTTCTTTTCTACATTGTAGCCAAGCTTTACCTGCGGTTATAAAGTGATCACTAGATAAATCTAGTGGGTTTAAATTTTTAATAAGGTCCTTGTATTTATCACTGGTAGTATTGTCTTTTAACGCCCAATGAATTAAACTGCTTTGTTGGAATGGATCAATTTGTGGATCAACTTTTATCCACCTATTATTTTTCCAGTACTCACAAATCCAGTGGTCTTCATAATAACCCTCTTTTGCTAGATAGGTCGAAAAACCACATCTAACCCTGGATGGTATATTTTTCGCTCTTAAAATAGCACAAAATAACACAGCGAACTCACGACAGGACACTACAATTCTATCTTCTGGTGAACGAGGAATAGTAAGTGATTGATTATTAATACTTTGAGTTTTCTTTAGAAGATCCTCTACACAAACAGTATATGAAAATTCATTTTCTACTTTATAAAATCTTAACCATGCGCCATGAATTAAAAGACCTTGTACAGTTTGAAAAATAACTCTGATATCATTTGATAACCAATCAGCCAAGTCTATAAAATTAATTGCTAGCAAGGATGAGCAAGATGAGATAAAAGAATTGCTTACTAAGGAGTTAACCTTTGTTTCAGAAGATGATGCAGAATTTATTCTTATAAAAAAAGAGCTATACATACAAGATCAAAAGACAATATTAGGGTTTTTAAATCAAACTTACCATCGAATTCAGATAAATGATATCCTCTATTTTGAAGCTGTTAAAGATTGTGTATATGCTTATACAAATAAACATCAATATTTAGTAAAAGAAAAGTTATATCAGATAGAATCTAAGTTTCCTGATTCTTTTTTACGAGTTAACAAATCATATGTGGTTAATATTCAAAAAATTCGAAGAATAAAGCCTATAATCAATCGTAAATTTATCTTGATGATGACTGATGATGCTAAAATTGATATCACTAGAACTTACTATTTAATATTCAAAGAGTATTTAGATATATAGTAGTAAATATAATCGAGGGGGAGAAAGATGAGAAAATGTATCATTTGGTTCATTAAGAGATATCTAATTCTAACAATCTTATTATTAATTACAGCCAAAATAATATTTAGAAACTTGTTCTTTATTACATCCATTAATATCTGTTTAATCGCAATATTTTTAATAGGTGTAGTATTTATATTCATTTTGATAAGACTTTACCAAGATAAAATAAATCAGAAGCTTTTATTTGTACAAAAAAAAGAACAAACACAACATCTTAAACTGTACCCTATGTCAAGGACATATTGAAAAAAAGAATATATTATATTATGCTGCTTTAAGCTGATTCCTGAATTCAATAGGAGTCAGCTTATTTAGTTTCCACTGATATCTTTGGTGATTGTAATAGTACATATAATCATCTATTTTTAGTTCTACATCTTTTAATGTTTTACATTCTGAAAAGTCTATATAGTCTTTCATATGGCCAAAGAACGATTCTATAGGTGCATTATCCCAACAGTTACCTCTACGAGACATTGATTGAAGTAAGTTTCTTGACCTCACTTCTTTTGAGAATTTAGGACTTGTATAATGACTTCCTTGGTCCGAATGTATAATGGCATTTTCGGGTAAGTTTATATTGTCTAATTCTTTAACTGTATCCAATACAAAGTCAATTTTAAGATTATTTGATACCTTATAAGCAACTAATTCTTTCGTACTACCATCTAATATGGTAGATAAATATGCGAATCTATTATTATACCTTATATACGTAATATCAGTCAGTAACACCTTATATGGAGACTGCTGATCAAAGTTTCTATTTAAATGATTCTTGTGTACTCTATGGTTTTGATCTGCTTTTAACATCTGCTTATAAGGATCCTGTCTACGTATTTTACATACTAGACCATATTTACTCATAATTCTTCTAATGGACTTCAAATTCATGTTTTCCTTTAAATGCATCTTAATTTGTTTAGCACCATACTTTTTCTTTCCAACCTCAAATACTTCCTTGATGAGTTTAAATCTTTTCTTATCATTTTGTTCCTTTTTCATTCTATTCTTCTTTGATTTTTCTGAATGGTAGTTATAGTAACCACTTCTTGATACTTCTGCCACACTACATAAATAATCTTGTATTCCTGGTCTTCTAGATTTATGGATGACTTTTTGATCATCTCAAATTTATCACTTTTTCTTATTTCTTTCCCATTCCTCCTTTCGCTTTCGTCGAGCTTTTTTAACATATCATTTTCCATTTCTATTAAAGCAATTTTAGCCTTTAATTTCTCAATCTCTTGTTCTTCGGTTTGAATTTCATGCTTATATCTTCCTCGATTATCTTTACGGGAATCATCAAGTGAAACAACGCCTCCGTCATTATAAAGTCTCTTCCATCTAGTTGCACATTGTTCTATTCGTTTCATCCCTATAATATCAACATCAAAACCATGTTCAATAAATATTTGACGTGGTAATTTTCCGCCTCTATATTCATGCATAAAGTCAATCTTGAATTCAAGGGTATAAGTAATAGATTTACTTGACACACGCTTAACATTTGGATTATTTTTTATTAGTTCAATTTCTGTTTCATTAAATACATTAATGCTCATATCCTCTTCTCCTTAATACACACTAAAATTATTATAACATACAAAAATACCCTATAGAGGGAACACTTTCTTTTTCAAAGTGTCCACACTATAGGGTATATTTTACATCTATATCCTTTTGATTATTGGTTTAAACGTTTTAAATTGTATTATCGAATAATGTTTCTACTCCTATTTTGTTTAGTGTTATCTATCGAGTATATACCAAAACGTATCTATACTTTAAATGACTTTGAAAAAATAAAAATCAATCCAAATGGACATTATAAACTAATGAATGATTTGGATTTATCAAAAAGAAAAGAAGAAACAGAATATTATACGGAGTGTGAAGAATCCTACTTTGATGGGGTTTTTGATGGTAATCATAAAACATTAACTAATGTAAATCAAACCCTGTTTTTTTGTACATTAAATAATGCGGTTATTAAAGATTAAAAATTAAAGAATGTATCAATTAAAGCGCGATATGCTGAATATACGGGTGTTATCGCGAATATGAATAGAGGTTTAATTGACAATGTTCATATTGAAGGTACTGTTACTGGATATGAGAATACTGGTGGATTTGTTGGTTACAATGATTTTGGAACAATTCAAAATAGTTCATTTATAGGAGATGTAAATGGTTTAATTCGAGTAGGTGGATTGATTGGTGCTAGTAATAATACGACAGAAGTAATTAAATCTTATGTTAAAGGAACAATTACAGGTCAAGATGAGGTGGGTGGTTTAATAGGCCATAGTGGTTTAGGTACTATTGACACGACTTATGTAATTGGAAAAGTAACAGGTAAACGAGGAGTAGGAGGGCTAGCAGGGTTCACTCAAATAACTATATTAAATTCCTACTCAGTTACAGATGTACAGGCTAATGGCTACGGAGCAGGGGGGATAGCTGGACAAAGCTGGGGAAATATATACAATTCTTACTCAGTAGGTAATACGATTGGAAAAAATGTGGCGGGTGGAATTTCTGGTGATAGTAGAAGATTAGATACAGAAAACTGCTTTTCCTATGGAAATGTATACGGTGGGGAAGAAGAAGCGTATGGACTAGTTAATAGGGAAGATGAATCTACTATTAAAAACAGTTATCAATATGAGGAACAATTAATTAATGATCAATTTAAATTTACTGAAAGAATAGTGACAAAATCACAATTATTGGATATTAATTGGTATCGTAATGTTATAGAATTAGATGAAAACATATGGGATTTGTCTTTAGTTAATGAAGGCTATTTTCCACAATTAAAAGGATTAACCAATCAAGACAAAGTTCTAATTAATTAATATAGAAGAAGAGGGGAAGTGGTGTAATGAATGAAAAATTTATTTCAAAAGTGAAAAATATATCGTTTCTAATTTTATATTTTTTCTCAATTGCCTGTGTCTATTACCTATTTATAAAAAAGAGTTATCAATTGATTCAACCCTCTTTAATCACTTCTTCTAATTCATATTTAGGATTACTGATTCTTCTATTTTCTTTCTATCTATTAGGAATGACGTATTTGATTATTTATTTACTATGGATAATTACTAAGTTAGAGAATGTATTTATCAGTATGTCATTTTTTAGAAATTATCCTAAACCTATTTGTTTACAAATAGTAAAAATGAAATGTATATTCAGTCAAACAATAATAAACAATTCAACTATAATAAATAGTTCTTGTGTGATGCGTTGTTGATTCTTACATTTACCTTTAAATAAATGTGAGAAAGGAGCGGTTAAAATAAACACAAGATATTTTATAAAAAATAGGTTAAAAAGTTTAAGAAAAATTATTATTATAGAATTTATTTTTTTAATACTTCTAATATTATTACCGGTACGTAACTTAAGTACATCATTTTTTATCATGACGAATTTAATTTATATTATTTATTCTTCGACTTTAATATGGATTGTTTATGTCGTGTTAAAGGATTATAGAAATAGCAGTGAACTAGTAAAAAGGCACTTTAAAGTTATGTTGTTAGTATTATCAATATTTGTGGCAACCGTTACTGGAATACTGCATATCAAGTATTTGAAAACCTTTGTAGTACCTGATTTGCTTTATTGTACCTATTATGATGATTATCATTATAAGCTTTATTCATTTGAAACAGGATGTAAAAAACTTGAGTTAATAGAAAAAGAATATGATGGTAATAATCAACTTAGTTATTTAAAATATGAAATTAATAATCATGGTTTTGAACGTAGTTATGAAAGTGGAAACATCAAAAAGACAATTGAAACTATCTATAATGAAAAAATAATGTTAGAGAATAATATTCCATTAATAATTGATGAAAAAGTCATTACTACAACCTATGAATACCAAGATACCTCTTTTAAACAAAGTCGTGAAATTAAATATATAGCTAATGGATATGTGATTTTAATTCAACATGGATATTATAGTGCAATTCATAGTGATGAAGATGTTTCACCTGTTTACTTGTATAATATTAAAATTGAGAAATCTTTAATGAAACCAGAATTGTTGTATTCAAAAAATGAATTGATTCAGACTGTATTTACTTCCTCTTATTTGTATAAGAAGCTAGATGAAAGGATAAGTGTTGAACAATATATAGATACCCTTATGCAATATGTGAAAAAAATAGATATGATAAATTATACAGACATATTCTGGGTGTATAAAGCAGGTGTTACTTATAATCTTAATGGCTATAATGGTCAATTTAGTTATATCGATGAAGAGGTAGATGCATGGAGAAGTTATGATAACACATATGAATATAAAAATAGGAATAGTGATAAAGAAAATCCATATACATACTATCAGTATAAAAATCATGTATTAACTTCGTCTATTTTTGCGGATAGGATACATCTAAAAGTAACTTGTAATGACAAAGTTAACTATTGTGATGGTTCACTCTATTCGTATGGTACTAAAAAAATATATCGGTATCTCATCACAAAGAAAGAATCTATTACTAAAGTAGATGTGTATAACTTATATGGTAAACGTTATTTTGATCAAAATCGTAGTAAAATTGAAGGATATACTTTAACTGGAAAGAAGATTGAAATAGAATATGCACCTTTTGATGATTACTATATACAATCTTCAGAAATTTTTGAAGAACCAAAACCTTACATTAAAATAAAATAATAAATAAGAGATTATCTGTTTGTAGATAATCTCTTATTTTATATACTTGTTATAACTTAACAACCATTACCACTTCATCCCACATGATTTCTCCTGTTTTTTTAAATCCTAAACTTTCATATAATTTCTGTGCACCTATATTGTTAGGTTCTATGCTTGTATAAAAGTTAATATTACCATATTTGTTTCTGATTAATTCTAATAGTTTTGTGATAGCTATTTTTCCATAACCTTTCCCTTGGAATTTATGATCAATCATCAATCTACTCATCTCATGTCTTTTTGTATCTGGGTCTATATCATACATTAAAAAACCAATCATTACGTCTCCATCATAAATACATAATGGATAAAAATCACTTTCAAATTTAGATTGTAATATGGAATACCAGTTTGGTGCAACAAAATTAGCTTGTTCTTTTGATACGGTTAAGTCAACACATTTTTCCCAGTTTTCTTTAGTTATTTCTTTAAAATTAAGGTTCATTTCATTACCTCCCTATATCAAATTTTTATTTATTTTCATCTATTTGTTTTTTTGATGATGCGTTTTAATATGTTCTTTCCATTCATCCCATTTAAACCAATCTTGCGGATGAGAAAAAGCAATTGCATAAATACATATGATTAAGATAATTAAACCGATATATAGTATTTTCATTTTTTTCCTCCCTTTCATTTTTATTTTTCAAACTCCTTTATAATTTTTTCTAATAAATCTAAAAAAGTTTCCTTTTCTCTCTCATTTTCTAAAGAAGATAGTATTTTATCAAATAAGACATATTCAAACATATGATGTGCTTTTTGTAACTTCATTCCATCATTTGTAAGAATAATATGAAAAACACGTTTATCTTCTTTAGATTGTTTACGTTCAATTAAATCTTGTTTTTCTAATCGGTTAAGTGCACTTGTTATAGTACTTTTAGATTTATTTAACATTTTACGCAAGACATCCATTGTCATACTCGGTGTTTCAAATAGTATATTCATTATGTTTTGGTCTAGTTGATTCAATTTTAGGAAAACTTGCATATCTGTTGGGAGCTGAGTATTAAAGTTTAAATTAATGATACGGTGATAAAGCTGATTCAAGTGTTTAATTTTTTCCATAATTCATCTCCTTATAATAGTACGAAGTTCGTACTAAATCTATTATATGTTATTTTGTTAACTATTGCAACCTTTTTTTTAAAAAAAGAATAGGATTTTTTAATCCTATTCATTTAAATTGTTAATATTAATAGTTTAGATTTTTATGTAAAATATTCAATATCTGCATTTTCAAAATTATCCTTAATAAGTTGAGTGATATATGTTTTCATTTCATTGCTTTTTTCTTTGGGATATACATGTTTGAATTTACCATACGGTCCCCATTTTAGGACTCTATTTTCTTCATTTAAGTCAAGTTTTGTATTTGGAAATCTTGAAAGTATTAATTCCTTGGCAGTATTTGTGAATCTATGTTGGATTAGTTCGAACGTTATTTTGTCATTATAATTATTTAACTTAGTTTTTAGGTCATTAATTAAGTCTTTATAATCAGATTTCCAGTTATCATAAATCATAATAGGTGCAATGATAAAACCAATGGGATAATTTGCATTTGCGATTTTTTTTGCTGTTTCTAATCTTTCTTCTAAGTTAGAAGTACCATGTTCAAATGTATTAATAACATAGTCTGTGTTGATACTAAATCTAAATTTAGTATGGTTATTATGATTTATTGATAAAAAGGAGTCAACATTATTATATTTTGTGATAACTCTAAGTCTTCCATAATCATTTTCTGCGAAAAATTCAATACACTTTTTTAGATTACCGGTTAAATGTTCAAGTGCAACAGGGTCAGTAATACTACCTGATTCAAAGGTGGTTATATTCGGTAAGTTATTATTAATGTGTTCTTGGATGACATTAAGTATTTCATCAATATTTACAAATAACTTTATAAAAGGTTTTTCACCTTGAGTGGTTTGTAGATAACAGTACTCACAATGTCCTGGACAGGAACTAGATAATGAAAATTGGTAATCAGCCGATGGTTTACAAGGTCTTAATTTTTTTTGTTGATTTGTGGTCACATAAATAGTCTTTTTCGCTTTTGCATAATTCTCTGTAGGTGACTTTCCTAAAATAGTAACTTTTCTAGATTTAATAATTGGAATATTAAATTTTTCTAGGTATTTTAGAGTTTTCTTTCCGGTTTCTATGTTTAGAACTTTAGGATCTATATAAGCAGCATCTGGTATAAATAATTTCATATATTCACCTCTTTAGTATTTTTTCCTATTTAGAAATATTAATTATCATTTGACGATTATTAATAAGAATAAAATGGGTTTATTAATACCTCATAGTGAAATACTATCAATAGTACAAATAAAAATTGAGGTGTTTATATGAAAAAATTATTGTATATTACTTGTAATTCGAAACCAGAAAAATTATCTGCGAGTAAGACTGTTGGAAGATCGTTTATAAGGACACTGATTGAAAAAGATGATGATTTTGTAGTGAAGCAATTAGATTTGTATGAAATGAGTATTCCAAAACTTCAATATAAGTATTTTAATGATAGAAGTGCAGTAGTTGATGCTAAGGCTTATGATAACTTATCTCCTAAGGAGAAAAAAGATGTTGATAAAATTATTGAACTAGCCAATGAATTCAAAGAAGCAGATTTTTATGTGTTAGTCGCACCAATGTGGAATCTTATGTTTCCTGCAAGACTTAAAGAGTATTTAGATTGTATTATTCAAAATGAGATTACAGTAAAGATTGGTCCTGAAGAAATAGGAGGTCTTCTAAATGATAAAATAAGAACCATGGTATATATTCAATCTTCTGGTGGAGCGATTCCTTGGTTATTAGAAGGAAAAATAAATCATGGTGGAACGTATATAAAAGATATATTTAAATTTACAGGTATTAAAAATTATTATGAGATACTTGTGGATAAAACAGGATTTACTGATGAAGAACAACATGATGCAATTGAAAGAGGAAAACAAAAAGCAAAAGATTTGGTATCTAAACTATAGATAGAAGGTACAATATGATAAATAAAGTTGGCTATGCCTGTATTAATGAAAACTTAAGACCAAGAACATTTAAAAGTTGTCGGCTTAAATCAGTTTATAACTATGGTATTGATTATTTAAGAAATGTAATAATTAATAACTTAGACTTAACCTATGATATTTTAGAATGGAATGTTGAAAATGGTATATACATGTACCGGGTATCAAGTGATTTAATGCCACTTGTGACTCACCCTGACTTGTTGAAGGATTTTACATGGCGATGGTATGAAGACAGCGAAATATTAGAAAAATTGAAGAAGATTAAAACAATTGTTGAAAAACAAAAATTACGAATTTCTATGCATCCAGACCAATATACTGTACTAAATAGTAAAAGATCTGAAGTTGTTAAATTTAGTATCGACTATTTGAAGTATCATAGTGAAATATTAGAAAAAATAAGTGGGCAGGATATGATTCTACATGTAGGTGGCGTAGGAGGTAATAAAATTGAAGCCATAGAGCGATTTATTAATCAATATCAATTGTTAGATTCAAAAATAAAAAGGTATTTAAGAATTGAAAACGATGATAAGTCTTTTACCATTTCAGATGTGATTGATATATATCATAGAACAGGTATCCCAATTGTACTTGATTTACACCATCATAGATGTTTAGTCGATAAACCCCTCACCAATAATCAAATTGATACGATAAAAAAATCATGGTCTGGTTTAACGCCTAAAATTCATATTAGTTCAGGAAAAACCTGTAATAAAGATAGAAGGCATCATGATTATATAACTCATGAAGATTGTGAAATAATAAAAAAGATATCTGGTAAGATGAATGTTGATGTAATGGTAGAAGCGAAGAAAAAAGATTTAGCTGTTTTAGAAGTAATGAAATATTTAAAAGACAGGTAAATAAAAATATTAAAAATTAAAATAATAAGAATATTAAAAGATAAGGAATGATTAGATGCTTACTTTTGAAGAATTATATAAAAAGGTTGTTGCTTCATCTGAAACAAAAGAAAGAGATGAGGATTTAGAAAAATTACAATATGACCCTTATCATCTAGAGTGTATTTTAGAACCTGATTTATCAATAAAAAAGTGGCAGTGTAGTAATGACTGTTGTGTAGAAGGAAAGCCTTTTATTGAATGTTTCTTTAAACATTTGAGTCAAGATGAAAATAATCAGAATGTATTTGAATTCAAGGATCAAAAATGTAAGGAATGCTTTGATGTAAAAAATATTGATAAATTATTCGCATCAAAGGACATTATGGCTGTGTTGGAAGCCATTTATGAAGGATCTAGACCTGTTTATGCGATAATTGCCCCTGCTTTTTTAAGTCAATTTGATATGATTAGTGATGGACAACTACGTAATGCTTTTAAACAGTTAGGTTTTGCTGGGATGGTTGAGGTGTCTTTATTTGCCGATATCTTAACATTAAAGGAAGCTTTAGAGTTTGATAAAGAAATAAATGATGAAGAAGATTTTCAATTAACAAGTTGTTGTTGCCCTATATGGATTAATATGATTAGAAAAATTTATCCTGATTTACTTAGCCATGTACCAAAAGCTGTGTCACCAATGGTTGCTACAGGTAGAGTGGTAAAAAAAATAATTCCCAATGCAGTTATTGTTTTTGTAGGACCATGTCTAGCTAAAAAGGCAGAGGCTAAAGAACCGGATATCAGTGAAGCTGTTGACATTGTACTAACCTTCCAAGAAGTAAAAGCAATCTTCGAAGCTGCTAATGTAAATGTGGAAAACTTAAAAAGTGATTTAAGAGAACATTCTTCTAGTGCAGGTAGAATTTATGCGATAACAAGTGGTGTTAGTGAAGCAGTAAGATTAGCTGTTAAGAGAATTAATCCAGAAAAACCAATTCAAGTTAAAGCTATACAAGCCAATGGTATTCTAGAGTGTAAAGCATTATTAAATAATATTAAGGAAGGTAAAATAGAGGCCAATTTCTTAGAAGGAATGGGTTGTGTTGGAGGATGTGTCGGTGGACCAAGAGCAATCATCGATAAAGAAGTAGCAACAGAAAAAGTTAGAAATTATGCCGATGAATCCTTATATAAAACACCAATTGATAACCCATATGTGATAGAACTCCTACACCGTTTAGATATTCATACAATTGATGAACTATTAGAAGATAATGAGATCTTTACTCGTCATTTTACATAATAATGAATTAAATAATGTTAAAAAAGTTTTCCTAAATTGTGGAAAGCTTTTTTTATGAAAAAAGCAATAAGTATTAATATAAATACATTATTTACAATATGAATAGAAAAAAGTATAATAATAACTAAAGATAATATTAAAAATCTAATTAATGAGGTGGAGATTGATAAGTAATATATTTTTAACAGGTGATATTAATGTGGGCAAAAGTACGATTATTGATGAGTACATAAAAGAAAATAAAGAGATATATAAGAGGATTTCGGGATTTAAAACAAAAGAATTAATGAAAAACAATTGTTTATTAGGGTATTACTTAGAGGATCAATTATATCCTAAAGAGGATTTTACTTTAGTTGGTATTAATAAACTTTTTCCAAATGGGAGAAAAAATGAAGGCATAACAGAGGCTTTTAACACACGAGGTGTAGAGATTTTAAATCACGCAATTGATAGTAATAGTGATTTAGTCAGATTAGATGAGTTAGGTTTCTTTGAATTAAAAGCAGATAAATTTAAGGAAAAAGTATTTGAAATTTTAGATGCTAAATTGTGTGTTTTAGGGGTATTAAAAAAGAAAAACAATCCTTTCTTAGAAAGTATAAAAATACGTAAAGATGTTGTTGTGATTGAAGTAACAAAAGATAATAGGGATAAAATTAAAAATCAAATTCGCCATATTTGGAGGGATAAGTATGAGGTGTAGAATTATTGTTTTTTTCTTTTTAATTGTTTTTTTAGTTTTTACTACAGGCTGTGTTAACAATGAAAAAAATCATCAAGAATCTGAAATTAGAATAGTGACAACTTATTCACCAGCTACTGATATGGTTTTATCATTATCAGGTAAGGATAATTTAGTTGCGGTTGATGATAATAGTATTAAAAGTGATTTACTTAAAAAATTACATCCTAAACATGAGTTAATAGGGATAGGAAGTAAGAAAAATGGGATCAATATTGAGCAAATTATTAGTCTAAACCCAGATGTTGTAATCCTATATCCAACAAATGACTCAGATGATACCATGGAGCAACTTGAACACAAGGGAATAAAGGTTGTTAAGATTAATCCAGAAACAATGGACCTTTTAAAACATGATATTTTTATGGTAGGTAAAGCAATCGGAAAAGAGAAAGAAGCAAATGAGTTAATTGCCTATATGAATACCAAACTAGATGATGTTATAAACAGAGTTAAGGATATTATTAATAAAAAGAATATTTATTTAGCTGGTGCTAGAGGGGTATTATCTACCTGTTCAGGTAGTTTTTATCAACATGAAATAATTACTCTAGCAGGAGGATATGATTTTGCTGAATATTTAGTTGGGGGATGGAATGAAATATCTGTTGAACAATTAGTTAATTGGAATCCTGATGTTATTATAACCGTAAATTATAGTCCTGATAATGTTACTAGTATACTAGATAATCAATTATTAAGTTCTATTAAAGCAATTAATGAAGGACAAGTATATGAAATTCCATCTAATATTGATTCATGGGATTTGCCTAAACCATCAAGTATTTTAGGAATATTATGGATGGGAAAAACATTATATCCTGATAAATTTACTGATATTGATTTAATGAAAGAAACAAATGATTTTTATACCAAATTTTATGGTCAAACATTTGAAGAGTTAGGTGGAACATTTTGAGGAAAATACTCAAATTAAATCATAAAGCCATACTTTGTCTATTATTTATAGTAAGTTTGATCATATCTATTTTATCAGGAAGATTTCGTTTAAATATCAATGACTTTATTTACTTTTTTCCACAGTTATTAGATTATTTTAAAACGGGTGAATATGCTACCCCTTCATTTACAATCATATTTGGTATTAGACTACCAAGAATTATTTTAGCTATCTCAATAGGTGCTGCTCTTTCAATAGCGGGATTAATATTCCAACAGATTTTTAAAAATCCAATCGCATCACCTGATATTCTTGGTGTTTCTTCAGGTGCTAGTTTTGGAGCTGCACTAGCAATGATACTTGCTTTTAATATACCACATTCAATTCAATTATTTAGTTTTATATTTGGGTTATTGGCTGTGTTGATTGCTTATATGATTAAGAAAATATCTAAAAATGATAATATATTATATTTAGTTTTATCAGGAATTATTGTATCAGCTTTTTTTTCTTCACTATTGTCAGCAGTTAAGTATTTAGCTGACCCTTATCAACAGTTGCCTTCAATCGTATTTTGGACGATGGGAGGTCTTTATAAGGCAAATTGGTCAAACACTTTATTTTGTTTATTATTAGTGCTTTTATTAGGTTATATTTTTCAAAAACTTAGTTATAAAATTAGTATATTATCAATGGATGAGGATTTAGCTAAAACCATGGGGATTAATGTTTCTAGATTAAGAAATAGTATTTTAATATTAACCTCATTTATGGTAGCTATTTGTGTAAGTATATCCGGTGTCATTGGTTGGGTAGCGCTTATCATACCTCATATTTCACGACTCATCTTTAAAAATGATAAAGGATTAACGATTTATACTGGTCTAATAGGTGCAATTTCTCTAGTACTTATAGATACAGTCGCTAGGAGCTTAACACCATCAGAAATACCAATTGGAATACTTACATCCCTAATAGGAGCACCTATTTTGGGATATTTAATTATAGTTAAAAAAACCATCTAGGAGATGTAATCATGGGGATAGATATAGAAGATTTATGTTTTTCGTACAAGGATAAAAAGGTCTTAAGAAATATTAATTTACATTTTGAAAAAGGAAAAATATATGGACTGTTAGGATTAAATGGTTCGGGGAAAACGACATTATTAAAACTAATTTTAGGTTTATTAAAAGAAGACCAAGGAATGGTATCAATAAATGAAAAGAACAAATTAGATTATAAAGTCGATGAAATTTCAAAATATATTGCTTATGTTCCTCAAAACTTATCTATTAGTTATGATGTTACTGTTTTAGACTTCATTTTAATGGGATTTAATCCCTTTATGAAGTTATTTGAAAAACCTAGTAAGAATCATGAACTAGAAGCTTTAGAGTTGCTTAATCAAATGCAGTTATCCCATTTAAAAGAAAATAACTTATCCTCTTTAAGTGGTGGAGAACTACAAATGGTGTTAATCGCAAGAGCACTCATTCAAAATACAGAGTTTATTATAATGGATGAACCAGTATCTAATCTTGATTTGAAAAATCAACGACATGTACTTGATAAAATTAAAGAAATTAGTAAATTATATAAAAAAGCAATTATCATTTCACTACATGATCCTAATTTAATTAAGAAGTATTGTGATTACACTATTTTATTAAAAGATGGTGAAGTCATTAGTCATGGTAAATCAATAGAAATAATCAATCAGAAGAATCTTAAGAAGATATTTGATATGCCTTTTGAGAAAATTCAATCGACTGATGATACATATTATTTTCTAGGAGTGTAGAAAAAGTTAATAAAAATAGTATCTAATCTGTCTAAAAATAAATTAAATAGTTTAAAATTAAGATAATGATTATCATAAAACATCATGAATAAATCATTATGTAAAAATAAGATGTTAAATAGTAGTTATACTTTAAAAAATTTATTGGTTATTTTGTTTAGATGTATAAATTACATTGATTTTTCTAACTATTATGCATATAATAATGGTTAGAAAGTAGGAAATTCTAACTAAGGAGAAAGTGTTATGATCATTGAATTAAGAAAGAAATCTCAAATAACATTACCAAAGGAAATTGTATGTAATTTAGGATTGGTTGAGGGAGATAAATTTGAGGTATGTATTGAAAATGGTGTTATAAAACTACAACCTGTAGTAGTTTATCCTAAAGAATATATTATACAGTTAGAAGAAGAAATAAAAGTTCTAAGAGAAGATATCGCCAAATATACAATTGGTCCATTTGATAATGTTAATGATTTAATGAAAAGTTTGAATGATGATTCTGAAGAGGATTAAATAGTATGTACAATTTGGTTTACACTAAAAGGTTCAAAAAGCAATTTAAAAATCTTGAAACCAATGAACAAAAACTGTTTGCTCGAAAAATGGATTTATTTATTGAAAACGAATTACATCCATCATTAAGAACTAGGAAACTTCAAGGAAATAAGAGTTTGTATGAGAGTAGTATAAACAAGGATATTAGGATAATATGGTATTATGAAGACGATTTACATATTGTTCTTATTGAAATTGGTCATCATGATATTTTGAATAAGTATTAATATAAGAAGAAAATCAGGAGTTAATTTAAAAACTAAATTGTAAATTAAAGTTAATGATGATTAGTTTTTTAATAAATGGATAAGTTGTGTGGATTATAAATATATTATTCATTATCATTTAACATGATTTTAAAAAAAACAAATTCATACTACAAATGTAAGTTAAATCATCGATAGAAATAGTATACACCATTTGTATATTTGAAATACAATTTTGATACATTAATGATTGTTATAAAATATAAGAAATCAAATGAAATTGTAGATAAGAGAGCCTATTATGTATGAATAATAAGGTCTCTTTTTCTTTATATCATTAAATAAAGTTGTTGTAATACCTTGAAAGATTAGGTATTATATATTATTATTAACACATAAACAGATTAGGTATATTTTAGGAGGTTTTTACGGAGGAAAAAATTAAAAAATATGTTGATTACCAGTTTAGATTTGATGAGCGTGAAGATATTGAGGAACTTAAAGCAGAAATCATTGCGAATTTAATTGATCGTTATCAAGATAATATTCACTCAGGTAAGAATCCTGAAGATGCATATATTGCTGCGATTAAATCAATGGGAGACTTTTCAGAAAATAAAATGAATGATATTCCTAACGAATACAGCGTGAAACCCTCAATTCCTGATATCTTATTAATGAGTGGAGCTATTTTAAGTATTTTTGGTCTATTAATCACTTTTTTTAGTGCAGTTGCAGGCATTATATTTACTGCATTAAGTATTCTTTTATTTAGTGGGTCAGCATATTATCTTTATTCTTATTCTCAGTATGTAAGAAAACAATATATGGATATTGAGAAACATAATATGTTGCTGAAAAAAATCTTTAAATACATGAAGACAAGTTTTATATTTTGGGCGATAAGTTTATCTTTAATCATGGCTTCACTTGTAATGAATTTAATTACCCAAATGGTTTTAATTGATCCAACCAAAGTTATTTTTAGTTCAATAAGTGAATATCTTTTTATTTATTTCATCTTATTCTTTATTGCATTACTTATATTCTTACTAGTATTTAGAGAAATATATAAACGTCTTATGCACCAGTATTACTTTTTAACAGGGACCACTAATTTAAAAGGAAAAATTAGAGAAAGTTATGAATTCTTATATGGTAGAAATAAATCTAAGAATAGCATCCTATTTTCAAAAAGATTTTTGCCTATACTTGGGATTATCTTAATTTTGCTACACCTGTCATTACCATTTGAATGGAAAGATTCTGGTAATTATTGGTTTTTTACAATACTACTTAGTGGTTTAATTGAGTTTATGCATAAGCCTTATTGGATTATTGCTGTAGGTCCACTTTTCTTCCTAATTATGAATATTATTTTTATTGTATTAACTCTTACAGATAAAATTAAAAAACAATGGATTTTAGTGGTTGGATATTATGCTTGGTATTCTAGTATACTATTCATGTATTTTCTCTCTTATTATTTTTATTCAAACAAATTAGAAATTTATAATCAGTCGAGTTTCTTTTATGCCTTATTTGCATGTATCTTGTTAACAATTATTCTTTTAATTAGAGGGACCATTAAGATAAATAATATAGAAATCAAAAGAGATAAATAGGTATGGAGTTAGTTGGTGACTATTTAAGAGGGCATACAGATACTATCATACTAGCAATCCTAGATAATGTTGATTCTTATGGATATGAGATTAATAGTACAATCGCAAAGGCTACTAACGATGAGTTTAGTTTGACAGAAGCTACGTTATATACAGCTTTTAAACGTTTAGAAAAAGCTGGATATATTTCTTCTTATTGGAAAGATGGATTAAATAATACGAAACGAAAGTATTATAGCATTACACCATCAGGTATAAAATATCTTAAACTTAAACGAGATAGCTGGCTAAGAGCACAGTGTATCTTAAATCAATTAATTGGATCTTAATATTACAAAATAATTAAAAAGGTGCTTGTTATGAACTTACACCTGTCAAGTAGACAGAAATAAAAAAAGTAAAAATTTCATTAAGCTGCTTTAAGATGGTTTCTATATTGAGTAGGGGCCATCTTATTTAATGTCCATTGATATCTCTTACAGTTATAATATCTCATATAGTTATCAACAATTTTATATAACTCATAAAAGTCTTTAGCCTGTTGATAATCACATTCATCTTTGAAATGACCAAAGAATGTTTCCATTTTAGCGTTATCCAGGCAATTACCTCTTCTAGACATAGATTGTATTATATTTAATTCTTTCAATTTATTTACATATGACGGATTTGTATAATGAACACCTTGGTCTGAATGAATCATGGTGTTTTTCAACTTTTTCTTTCCGTATTTTTTAACAAGTTGATCAATTATTTCAAGTGATAAATTTAAACTTAATCCTCTAGATAGCTTCCAAGCCACTATTTCTCTCGTACAAAGCTCTTTAACGACAGATAAATAATATCTTTGGTTACCATAGATTAAATAAGTTATGTCGGTCACAAATACAGTATCTGGCTCTTTAACATCAAACTGTCTATCTAATTTGTTTTCAAAATAATTGTGTTCCTTATTTGCCTGCATAATCCCTAAATAAGGGTTTACCTTACGTATTTCAGCTCGTATTCCATATTTCTTCATTAGTCTATAAATCTTCTTAGGATTCATGACAATGCCTTCATCGTTTTTTAAATCCATATTTATTCTTAAGTATCCATGCTTCTTATTATGTTTTAACCATGTTTTTTTTATAACTACAAAATCAGCGTAATCCTGTTCTTCTCTTTTTTGTCTATTAGGTATTGTTTTAACCCACTTATAATAACCTGATCGAGATACTTCATAATATTTACATAATAACTCAATGGATATTTTAACTTGATCTTTTAATTTATGTATATAACGGAAAATATCTTGAGTAGGCTTAATTTTAAACTCATTTCCGCTTTGTTTCACTTCCTTTCCTAGCCTGTATTCTTTTTTTAATTCTTCATTTTCTTTTCTTAGGACTTCTATTAATTTCTCTTGGATCAGTACTTTTTCATCACTAGATAATTCTATTTCTTTCTTTGGTCGTCCTGATTTGCCATTTTTATTACGACCTCTATTTTTCTTATAGAAGGATTCTTTTCCTTGTTCATCATATTGCTTTATCCACTTTAGTACATACATATCATTTTTATCTTTATTAAATGGTAGTTTATTTAGTTCGAATATTTCCCTCATTGGATATCCTTGTTTTCTCATCTCTACAGCCTTAATCTTAAATTTAGGGGTATATTGAAGTATCTTACCTACCTTAAGCACATTAGGATTCTGTTCCAATTCTTGACGATGTTCTTTAATATATTCTTTAATACTTATTTTACTCATTATTATTACTCCCGTCTTCAACTTTCTCTATTATAAAATAAAATACCTACATAACCAACACTTTTTTATTTCGTGTCTACTATATAGGTATAATATCAGTTAAGCACCTTTTTCTAACTTAAATATAAAATACCAACTAATACTTGTGAGATTTATTTGTTATTTCTGAAGTAAGGCCGTTCTATATGGAAAAACCTCAGCATTCATTATACCATGCTTTACTGTAGGATCTTGTTTCATAAAATCAATTGCTTTTTCATCATTTTCTTCTTTAAATATTACGATTCCAAAACCTTTTTTATCTTCTCTATCTGTTTTACCAGCAGTAATTACTTTTCCTTCCTCACAGTATCTTTTTAATCTCAAAAAATGTTCGGTAACAATTTGTTGATCATCAGCTGTCCAATTTTTTTCATAATATAGTCTAGGTATTAATTTTAATACATAAATATATTCTCTCATAAAAACACCTCTCATCATTCATTTATTTTTATTATATAGTATATCTATATTGATAGCAATTCTTCTTTTGTAAGAAAGAAGGAGGTGGATTTTTATTTGGGAATCAGAAATTAAGCTAATAGAATGGACTCCAAAATATCTTTTGACTTTGGAATCAGGGTAACTAGGTTGGTGAAAAGGAATAAAAAAATGGTAGCAAAGTTTCCTTACACATAAAGCAATCAAACAAAACATATTATTTTATATAATTAAATTAAAGGAGATATTTAATGATTTTATCCAAGTTTGTAGACAAACTTCCTATCATTAAAACATTAAAGACAACAGGTGAAATGGATGGAGTACCTTATTATGAAGTGCGAATGCAACAATTTAAGCAAAAACTCCATAGAGATTTGCCAGAAACAACAGTATGGGGATTCAATGGGCATTATCCAGGACCTACATTTGAGGTGAATCGTAATGAGTGGATTAAGGTGAAGTGGATAAACGACCTTCAAGATAGACATTTACTTCCTGTTGATACGACAGTACACGGAGCTGAATCAAATAAACCTAAAGTTAGAACAGTAATTCATCTACATGGTGGAGTTGTGAGACCGGATAGTGATGGTTATCCTGAAGCATGGTTTACAAAAGGATATAAAGAAGTAGGACCTTATTTTACTAGAAAAATATATGATTATACTAATAATCAACGTGGGTCTACGCTTTGGTATCATGCCCATGCTATTGGTATAACCCGTCTTAACGTTTATGCAGGATTAGCGGGAGCCTATATTATTCGGGGTCCTTTAGAAAAATGTCTTAATCTTCCTAAAGGAAGCTATGAAACACTTTTGCTTATCCAAGATAGAACCTTTAATGCTGATGGTTCTCTTTATTACCCAACAGAACCAAATCCACCTGTTGCAAATGTTTTTCCATCTGTAGTACCTGATTTTTTTGGTGAGAATATATTAGTTAACGGAAAGGTTTGGCCCTATTTAGAGGTTGAACCAAGAAAATATCGATTTCGTATAATCAATGGTTCTAATTCAAGATTCTATCGAATAAGTCTTTCTTCAGGGCAACCAATTTATCAAATAGGAACTGATGGAGGTCTTCTTCAAGAGACAATTATAACCAACCAAATTTTGTTAGCACCAGCGGAGCGAGCCGATGTTATAATAGATTTTTCTAAATTTGATGGGCGTAATATTGTATTTGTTAATGATGCTCCTTCACCATATCCAAGCGGAAAATCTGTAGATTTAAATACCGATGGTCAGATTATGCAGTTTAGAGTATCTCTTCCACTTTCTGGTATTGACTATTGTAGGATTCCTAATAGGTTAAGTACAATAATTCCTTTGGAAGAGAAAAACGCAAAACTAAAAAGGAATCTTACGCTTGTTAGGGAAACAGATCAATATGGAAGAGCATTACTTCTTCTTGATAGAAAAAGGTGGGATAATCCAATCACTATAAAACCAGAATTAGGTAGTATAGAGGTTTGGAATTTAATTAATCTAGCAAATTCCACTCATCCAATCCACATTCATTTAGTTAATTTTCAAATCATCAGTAGACAGCCTTTTGATGTCGAACACTATAAGAAAACAGGAAAAATATTAACTACTGGACCAGTAGAATTACCTGATTTAAATGAAAAGGGATGGAAAGATACCGTAAGAGCAAATCCTGGTGAAATGACAAGAATAATTATGCGATTTGGCCCATTTTCTGGATTATACCCTTGGCATTGCCATATATTAGAACATGAGGATCATGAAATGATGAGACCATACGAAATTGTTAGTAGCTCTTAAGAGTAAATTTGTATAGAACAAAATGATATCAACCTATAATTCATAAAAAACTATTTATCTATAATCATAAAGATTTTTAATTTAGATAAATGTCAGAAAAACTTAAAAAGATGAAAAAGATGTAATAAAAAATCTTCAATACACAGCAAATAAATAGTATAATAAATAGGAAAAGTGATTTATTTCTATAATAGAAAGGAATGAAACTGGTATGGCAATTTCAAATCAATTTATTAGCTATGTTAAATTTGATGAGGTAAAAAGAATATTAGTAGCAGTTAATCCACAGTTTCAAAGTTACCTGCATGAAGATAAAAATAGAAAGATGATTAAACAAAAAGCAATGGGTATACTTAAAAATGATTTTATTAAATTAGAAATAGGTAAAAATATTTGTAGATTAACTGTAAAAGAAGGTACTGAAGAAAAGAATAAAGAAAAAATTGAAAAAGAGTTAACGAATGCACTGAATATGGCCATGAGTTTTCTAAGTAAAATGGGTAAAATGTAAGGTATAGAACTATTAAAGGGAATCTTTTTTATACCAAATATCATTTCATCTTTTTAATAGACAATGTAATAATATAAGATTATATTTATCATCAAATCCATAAAATTGAAATTTATAAAGATAATTGTTAAAAAAACGCTGAAATCGAGTCCAGTTTTTGGTATAATAATGATGAAGGATGAATAACAGTTTCTTGATACTTACATAATATATTTAGAAGCATTACTAATATTTATATGCTTAATCTATTAAATGTAAAAGGAGGTGTAGGATTCAATGGTTGGTACAGTAAAATGGTTTAATCGTGAAAAAGGATTTGGGTTCATTGAAAGAGAAAATGGCGAAGACGTATTTGTACATTTCTCAGCAATACAAGTAGAGGGATACAAGTCTCTTGAAGAAGGGCAAAGTGTTGAATTTGAAGTAGAAGAAAGTCAACGTGGTCCACAAGCAGTTAACGTAAGAGTATTATAATTTGTGGATAATGATAATTGAATATAATTTTTATAAGTATGGCTAAAATTCACTTAAAGATAAACTATAATTTTCAATGATGTGGAAATTAATATAGTGATTAATTAAGAAACTTTATTAACTCTATGACCTTCACACAGTGAATGTTGGATGTATACTGAATTATTTTTAATTATCCTTTTCTTTTATATATTTCTTTTAATATTATGATTACTTAAATAGTTGGATTTACCTTTATTTCACATGTGTTGAATTTGCTTTTCATGGAGTATAAAGTTGGTAAAACAAACAAATAGTAAAAATATATAGAGATATACTAAAAAAGCGCTACATTTAGAGCGCTTTTTTGGTGGAATAATAATTATTAAAATAATGAGAATAAAAAAATGGTTTCTATAGGGACCATTTTTTAATATTTATAAATAAGTTTAATTATAAATATATCATCAAAACTTGAACTGTTCTAAATAGAATATATTGTTATAAGTGATAGTATATTATTAACATAAGTAAATATTTGTGAATTGAGGAGTTAAGATGTTTAATGAGACTAAATATAAAGATGATTCCCCGATTAATACTGTTGATAAAATAAAAAATATATTATATAGTTATAACTTAATACCTATTGAATCAAATTGGAAAAATTCTGTAGATGGATATTATTCTCTTAGTGTTTCTATTAGGGGGACAAAGTTAGCAACGAATGGAAAAGGGACGTCTATTGAATATGCATTAGCTAGTGCTTATGGAGAGTTAATGGAAAGGTTACAGAATCAATCCTTTTATCGATTATCGATTGATTTAGGACCAGGTGCCTTAAACTATCTTCATTTTTTCTATGCCCCTGATGAGAGATATACAAGTATAAAAGATTTTTTAATACTCAACGAGGAATGGACACAGATTCAAATGGCATTGTTAGATAATAAAACAGATATTAAAAAATTGTTTAATAGATGGAAAATGATATCTTATGAAGATACCCCTAATGAATTAGTAACAATTCCATATTTAAATTTAATGACTAAAAATATTTCTAATATTCCTGTTAAAATGGTTTCTAAAATGTATATGTCTAATGGCATGTGTGCAGGAAATACGATTGAAGAAGCATTAGTCCAAGGACTTTCAGAAGTGTTTGAACGGTATGTAAATAGAAAAATAGTGTTAGAAAAAATATGTCCTCCGACAATTCCACGAGAATATTTGAAACAGTGCCCAAGAATTATGGATATGATTTCTCGAATTGAACAAAAAGGTAATTATAAAGTTATTATGAAAGATTGTTCATTGGGAAAAAACTATCCAGTCGTTGGAGCAATATTTATTAATCGAGATAATCAACATTATTTTGTTAAATTTGGATCTCATCCACAAATGGAAATAGCGATGGAAAGAACATTAACTGAATTACTTCAAGGTCAAGATGTAAATCAAATGATGGGGATAAAAGAGTATTCATACAATCCACCAATAGTTGATGAAGATAAAAATTTGATGGGTATTCTAGTTAATGGATCTGGTTATTATCAAAGTGAATTTTTTTCAAAAAATTATAGTTATCCTTTTAATGATTACAGTATGCCAAAAGAATCATCCAACAAAGATATGATGATCCATTTATTAAACTTATTAAGAAGAGAAAACTACCATGTTTTTGTACGTGATGTTTCTTATTTAGGTTTCCCAAGTTATCACATGATTGTTCCTGGATTTAGTGAAGTGGAAAAAATAGATGATTTTAAAACGTTGGATGAATATGTAGCCTATATAAAGATTAAACAATCAATACGAAATATTGATAAATTATCAGATGATGGTATTATTGAACTAATAGGTTTAATGGATAAATATGATATTCATGGTGAAGGCTCTATCCTTCAGTTTCTAAGTTTTAATATTGAAGATACTTATCCTTGGTATTATCAATCAATTGATTTATTTAGAGTGGCGTTAAATTATAAAGTGGGTAATTTTAAAAAAGCATATAATATATTAGATAACTATTTAAGTTATATGATTGTAAATAAATTTAATCATGAAATCTATACCTTTTACAAATGTGTAAGAGATTATATGGGAACAAAGATAAATCATTTAAGTAAGCAAGATTGTATTAATGCTTTAGCTTATTTTTATCCTAAAAATATGATTAATGATGTAATTGAAAAATTTAATCAACCAGATTTAATTTTTAATCAATTTGGTTTATTACATTGTTGGCAATGTGATAAATGTCCTAAATTAAATACCTGTTCATATCAAAATCTAAAACAGGTTTATATGGTATTAAAAGATATTTATAATATAAATTTTATTGATCAAAGGAATATAATATAACAATTAAATAGATAAAAATAAAGAGCGTATGACAAAATACGCTCTAAAACTTATTAAAATTAATTATGATAGTTATTTATTCTTCATCATAATAGGTTTTTTTTGGCATAGTATACATAGGACATTGATAATCCATGCACTGCATAGAATGCATAGGGTTCATAGATTGAACAGGTTGTTTAGGAGTCATGCATTGCATAGGCTGCATGCAATCCATAGATTGAACAGGTTGTTTAGGAGTCATGCATTGCATAGGCTGCATGCAATCCATAGATTGAACAGGTTGTTTAGGAGTCATGCATTGCATAGGCTGCATGTAATCCATAGATTGAACAGGTTGCTTAGGAGTCATGCACTGCATAGAATGCATAGGGTTCATAGGTTGAACAGGTTGTTTAGGAGTCATGCATTGCATAGGTTGCATGCAATCCATAGATTGAACAGGTTGTTTAGAATCCATACATTGTATAGGCTGCATACAATCCATAGGTTGAGCAGGCTGTTTATAATCCATAGACTGCATAGAATGCATACTGTTCATAGGTTGAACAGGTTGTTTAGGAGTCATGCACTGCATAGAATACCCAGTTGGTTGCATAGAACATTGATACATATTATTTTTTTCCATTTTTGAACCTCTTTCTGTGGTTTTTCAATGTATTTTATGATTAATCAGTCTATTCAGTTCAATGAATTAACCTATTATTTAAAAAAGGGCAAATGTAATAGTCTAAATAATATATATAATAATTATGTTTTGATTGGGTATTTATACATTTTCTTTACTAATGTGCTTTTATCACAAGCAATTTAAAATAACTTGAATAAGATATAATAAATTCAATTTGAAAGGAGAATATATAATGTCTGGTGGATATGGTTATTGTTCATCTTTTATTTTAGTATTATTTATATTACTTGTTATTATCGGCTGCACATGCTGTCATGGTGGGTATGGTTGCTAATATTAACTAGCTTTAAACTACTAAATGAATTTCATTTAGTAGTTTTTTTTTAACTAGATCAAGTTAAAGATGTATTTGGATAAAAAGAAGACCATGCAAACCAAAATACATCCCCATGAACCAAGGGTGTCAGTTGGATACCCTTTAATGGACCAGATAAAGCCTTTCCGAGAATACTCCATGTACTATTGGTATTAGTGTCAATTATTTGATTTAAAGAATTTTTTGTAAAATTTAATCGTTCTCCATTTAAATAGGGAATAAAAACACCAGTCATTCCAACATCTTTTCCTTCACTGATGATAGGTGAATCTAATGCTGATGACATTCCACTATTGTAGAATATAACATACTCAACGTTATTTAGAGTATTATATATAATTGGACTGGTTTGTAACATATAAAGCGGATAAGCTAATGCGTTATTACCAATTTGTATACCTAGTACTCTTTGCATAGCTGGTAATCTTGTATCAATTATTCCTTTAAAAAATAATGGTTGGTTCGTAATTTGGTCGTAATTAACATAAGGATTATTTCCATAATCTCTAATAAAACCTGTATTTCTAGAAAGGACTAATCCATTAGGATAAGTTGAATAAAATTTTTTAAAACTAACGACATTTGATGGAATAGGGTTTAAACTTCTGTTAACATAATCACCTATAAGTGCTTGACCAGTAAATTGTTGCCATAGACTATCCGTTTGACGGTCATACATGATTAAATTAGAATTCCTTAGTAATCCTGAAGTTCCAAACTGAAGATTTTTACCATTTATAACACTTGAATAAACAAATTCTGAACTACATAATGGACAGTATGTGACAGTGATTGGAATTCCGTTGATTGTATCATTAACAATTTCATGCCACATCATGATTTCAAGCGGATAGGCACGAGCTTCATCAGCTAACTGAACTGAGATTACAGGTGTTTGATCACTTAGATAAGTTTTTGCAGTATCAATATTAACGAATTGTGGATTATCAATAGATGGAATAGAATCTCGTTGTTTTACAGGAACAATTTCATCTAATGAGATAATCCGTTTATTCCAATATGTTTTCCAATTTTGTGTATGAACCATTAACTGTTGTCTATTATTATACAGATTTATCATTAAATCCTCCTAAAAAGTTTTTATATAATAAAATATGTTATAAAATATATCTTGATATAATAAGAATGGATTGATACATATTGTGTTTACCTTAGGTAACGTTTTAAATAAGCGTAATGAATAAAAAAAAATTATATACAAAAAATATAGTTGTTGTAATAATGTTTAATATTAATTAAATATTTATAATAATTTAAGGAGTGATTCTATATGCCAATGGAAACATTTAAAGCAACAGCAAAGAAAAAAGAAGGATTAGCGGTTGAAGTTTCAGCAAGAGATTTTAAAATTACAATTGATGAACCAGAGAGTTTAGGTGGAACAAATACAGGGATGAATCCTGTTGAATTATTGTTATGTAGCCTTGGAGCTTGTCAAACAATTGTTGCAAGTGCATTTTCTGGGAAATTTGGAATTAATTTAGAAGACTTCTGGGTTGAACTAGAAGGAGATTTAGATACTGATGGATTCCTTGGAGTAAATGATGAAGTAAGAAAAGGATATCAAAAGTTAAGATTTCATATGCATGTTAAGAGTGATGCTTCAGAAGAAAAAGTAAATGAATTAATTGAATTTATAGAAAAAACATGTCCTGTTGGAGACAGTTTAGAAAATGGAGTTCAATTTGAAAAAGCAAAAGTGACAATTGAAAAGTAATAATATATTAGAAAAACTAGTCATGTAACTAGTTTTTTCTTTTGTATGTTCAATTTGAGGTGTTTAAAAACTATTAAAGAGTTAGATGCTAAGTGTATTTAACTCTTTTTATTAAATTAAATATGATAAAGCTAAATTATTTAGATATTTTCTGTTATAATGATTTTATACAGTATTTGGGATATGATTAAATTAATGGAGGGATACTTTTTGGATTTTTTATTAGAAATAGTGATTGAATTAGTAGGAGGGATATTAGAGGGTGTATTTTCTGAAATAATAGGTGATAAAAATAGAGGAACAAATTCTCTTGATAAAACTATAGAAATAAATTCCCTAGATGAAACGTCTTACCATGAATCATATATTGCAGGGCTATTAGCAACTACAATCGCAATTAGTTATGCTGATGATCATAAATTAGATAAAGAAGAAAAGAAGATGATTAATCATTTTATTAAAAATTACAAATATGATTTATCTAAAAAGGCAAAGAAGAATATTAAATATATACGAAGACATAAGATTAGTAGGGGGAATTTAAATTTAATTTATATTAAATTAAATATTGATGGTCATATGATTCTAAAAATCACAAATGATATTGAACATATTTTAAAACATTCTAATAAAGATATTAGTAAACAAATGGAATTAATTAATGAAATAAGAAATGCTAATGGGTATAAATTCTAAACTTAAGTTGTTCTTATTAGTAAAAGTTAAAAATGTTAGTATACAAAATATTCCTGTTTTCGATTTCTATTGACATTTGAAATAGTTAATGTTATTATCATTAAGAATTAAATAGATCTTTAATTCTAGTCCAGAGAGGCTAGGAAGGTTGTTATATGAATAAATGTATATTTAATACTAGATATGGATTAAGTATATTTTTTAATGAATTGGTTTAGCTTTAAGCCTTCCTAGTCACTAGGAAGGCTTTTTTTGATATTTAAAACTATCTTTAAAAATAGTCCAGAGAGGCTATAAAGGAGGAAAACATGTTAAAAGGAAGACACTTAATTGAACCAAAAGATTTTACATTAGAAGAATTGGATTCAATTCTTTCATTAGGGCAAGAAATTATTGAAAGTCCAGAAAAATATGCAGAGGTATGTAAAGGTAAATTATTAGCGACATTATTTTATGAACCATCTACTAGAACAAGATTTAGTTTTGAAGCTGCCATGTTAAGATTAGGTGGAAGTATCATAGGTTTTTCAGAACCCAACTCTTCTTCTACCGCTAAAGGTGAAAGTATTCCTGATACTATAAGAACGGTTGGATGTTATGCTGATATCGCAGTAATGAGACATCCAAAGGAAGGATCAGTAAAACTAGCTTCTAAATTCTCTACTATTCCTGTCATTAATGCAGGGGATGGGGGCCATCAGCATCCTACCCAAACGCTAACAGATTTACTTACCATTAAATCTTTAAAGGGTGATTTAAGTAATCATACAATCGCACTATGTGGAGATTTAAAATTTGGTCGTACCGTACACTCCTTAGTAAAAGCCATGGCAAGATATGAGGGAACAAAGTTCATCTTCATTTCACCAACTGAACTAAGAATTCCAGATTATATTAAAGATGAAATAAAAGGTCATACTTATTATGAAACAGAAAATTTAGAAGAAGTAATTGATTCTATTGATATTCTTTATATGACAAGAGTACAGAGAGAAAGATTCTTTAATGAAGAAGAGTACTTAAGATTAAAGGATAGTTATATCCTTACTGAAGATAAATTAAAAAAGTCTAAAGAAGATATGCTTATCATGCATCCCCTACCTAGAGTAAATGAAATCGCTAGAGAAGTAGACAATAATCCAAAAGCAGTTTATTTCAAACAAGCGAAATATGGGATGTATGTAAGAATGGCTTTAATCATGAAATTATTAGGTGGTGATATCAATGCTTAATGTAAATAGTATAAAAAAAGGAATTGTGATTGACCATATCAAAGCAGGATGTGGTTATAAAATATTTAAAGAATTAGGTCTTCATAAGGCAGAATATACAGTAGCATTACTTAAGAATGTTAATTCAAATAGAATAGGGAAGAAAGATATCATTAAAATAGAAAATGAAATTGATATTGATTTTACTGTACTTGGAATTATGGATCCGAATATCACGATTAATATTATAGAAAATGAAAAGATAAAGGAAAAAAGAAAATTAAGTTTACCACAAAGTGTTAAAGGAATATTAAAATGTAAGAATCCAAGATGTGTCAGTACAGTTGAACAGATTGAAGAAATAGAATTTACATTGGTAAATAAAGATAAGAAAGAATATAAATGTGAATATTGTGATGCTATTACTTCGTTGTAACTTATAGATAATGGAGGATAAATAGTGGATTTATTAATTAAAAATGTAAATATTGTTGATGCACTGAAAACAACCTATGGAGATGTATTAATAAAGAATGGAAAGATAGAAAAAGTAGGACAAGATTTAAAGGGTGTTTGTATAACTATAGACGGGGAAGGTTACACCCTTCTTCCTTCCTTTATTGATATGCATACGCATTTAAGGGACCCAGGTTATACTTATAAAGAGGATTTAGAAACAGGACAAAAAGCAGCATTAAAGGGTGGATATACAACACTTTGTGCCATGGCTAACACAAACCCTGTTTGTGATAATAAAGAGATAATTAAATATGTATTGGGTAAAAGTAAAGACCTAAATTTATGTGATGTGATTCAAATCTCATCTGTTTCAAAGAATTTAGAGGGAATAGAATTAGTTAATATTGAATCGATGAGAAAATACACCATGCTTTTTTCTGATGATGGAAAAACGATATTGAGTGAAAAGATGATGAAGGATGTGCTTCTTTTATCAAAAGAATATGATTTTCATATTCTAACACATTGTGAACCTGAAGTTGATATTGTAAAAAGAGATTTAAAGTTACTTGAGAAAATCGGTGGTAATCTCCATATCTGTCATATTAGTCGTAAAGAAACATTAGAGACAATAAAAGAATATAAAACTAAAGGATTAAAATTTACGTGTGAGATAACACCCCATCACTTATTTTCATATGGAATAGATTATAGAGTAAATCCTTCATTTGGTAATAAGAAAGATCATGAAACGTTAATTGAAGGGTTAAAAAATGGATATATAGATATTATTGGAACTGATCATGCGCCTCATAGTTTGGAAGATAAACTTAATGGGGCACCAGGAATTTCTTTGATTGAAGTTGCCTTTCCAATGGTAAATAAAGTATTTAAAGATTACAATATTTCTTTAAATAAATTAAGTGAGATGATGTCTTATAATCCAGGGAGACTATTAAAGTTGAAATCAGGATTAATTGAAGCGGGATATGAAGGAAATGTAGTTCTTGTTGATTTAAATAAAGAGAAGAAAATCAATACTAATGATTTTAGTTCAAAAGGTAAGAATAATCCTTTTGATGGTTATAAGGGACTAGGAGAAATCAAGTTGACAATAAAAAGGGGTGACATCCTATATGATAATCGATAAATTGTATGAAGAAGTAATGAAAAAAGGACCGATATGTGTAGGGCTAGATACGAGAATAGATTATATACCGGAGAAACTATTAAGTTCTTCAGATGCAGTTGAAGATAAAATATTTCAGTTTAATAAGAGAATAATTGATGAAACATTTGATTTAGTTGCCTGTTATAAACTACAAATTGCTTGTTATGAGGCATTAGGAATAGAGGGATTGAAGGCATATAGTAGAACGTTGAAGTATATCAAAGAAAAAGGGATTATAAGTATCGGAGATATAAAACGAGGAGATATCTCATCTACTGGTGAGATGTATGCGAAAGCCCATTTTGAAGGAGATTTTGAAGCGGATTTTATCACAGTAAATCCTTACATGGGAATTGATGCAATCAGTCCCTATTTTCCTTATTTAGAAAAAGGAAATAAAGGCATATTTGTACTTGTGAAAACATCCAATAATAGTTCAAAAGATTTTCAAGAATTAGAAGTAGGAGAAGAACTATTATATAATAAGGTAGCACAACAAGTAGATAAGTGGGGAGAAAAATATATTGGGAACTATGGATTTAGTTTAATAGGAGGGGTTGTTGGCTGTACACACCCAAAAGAAATCGTTGGAATTAGTAAAAATCACAACAATATGTTTTTTCTAATTCCAGGATATGGAGCACAAGGTGGAAGTGGAAAAGATCTATCAATATTATTTAAGGATAATCGATGTGGAATTGTTAATTCATCAAGAGGAATCATAAAATCAGAAAATCCTCGAGAAGCAGTACTTAAGATGAAGGAGGATATATTAAAATGGCTAAGGTAATTTCAAATGATTGTTTAGGTAGTGATATGTACCTTCTTAAAGTGTGTGGAAATTATAAAGGAAAAATGGGTCAGTTTTATATGCTTAGAGCTTGGGATAACTATCCTCTTCTTTCAAGACCCATTAGTATTTATGATATGGGAGAAGGCTACATTAGCTTTTTATATAAAGTCGTTGGTAAAGGAACAACCCTATTAAGTAAATTAAAAGTAGATGATGAGATTAATTTAGAAGGTCCCTATGGTAATGGGTTTCCTAAAATTCAAGGAAAAATTGCTATAGTAGGTGGCGGAATGGGGATTGCACCATTATATCTCGCTGCGAAGACAATTAAAAATGTGGATGTTTATTTAGGCTTTAGAGATAAGGCTATCTTAGTAGAAGAATATAAAAAACAAGTAGATAATGTTTATGTGTCAATTGGAAATAATGTGACAGATGATTTAGATGTGTCAAAGTATGATTATATATTTACATGTGGTCCAAAAGAGATGATGAAAAAGATTGTTGAGATGGCGAAGGAATCTAATACAATCGTTTATGTCTCTATGGAAAAAAGGATGGCTTGTGGTGTTGGGGCATGTCTTGTATGTACTTGTCAAACAAAACATGGGAATAAAAAAACTTGTAAGGATGGACCAGTCTTTTTAGGAGAGGAAGTGTTTTATAATGAGTAATAAATTAGAAGTGAAATTTTCTTCTCTTAAGTTTAAAAATCCAGTTATAATGGCATCTGGAACATTTGGGTTTGGGAAAGAATATCAAGAAATCTATGATATAGAAAAATTAGGGGGTATATCCTGTAAAGGACTAACGCTTCATAAAAAAGAGGGGAATAAAGGTAATAGGATTCATGAGACAGCCGCAGGGATGTTAAATAGTGTTGGACTTGAAAACCCTGGAGTAGAAGGCTTTATTCAAAATGAGCTTTCTTTCTTTGAAAATCTTGATTTAATAAAAATCACAAATGTTGGTGGCTCAACAATAGAGGATTATATAAAGGCAATTGAAATACTATCCAAAGAAAAAATTGATATGATTGAGTTAAATATATCTTGTCCAAATGTTAAAGAAGGTGGTATGGCATTTGGGATAAATGATGGAATCGCAAGAAGAGTTATTAAAGAAGCGAGAAAAGCGACTAAACTCCCACTTGTTGTAAAACTTTCTCCTAATGCGGAAGATATTATCAAAATGGCAGTTGCTTGTGAAGAAGAGGGGGCTGATGGGATTTCTCTTGTCAATACTTTTAAAGCAATGGCAATTGATATTAAATCGAGAAGCAATATATTTCAAAATACATACGCAGGGCTTTCTGGACCAGCAATCAAACCAATCGCATTAAGAATGGTTCATGAGGTGTGCCATAATGTCTCTATACCAGTATTTGGTATGGGAGGCATAACAAATTATAAAGATGCATTAGAGTTTATTATGGTAGGAGCTACTTGTATTCAGGTAGGAACAGCAAATTTCATAAATCCAAGGATTGGATTAGATATTATTGATGGAATAGAAAACTTCATGCTAGAAGAAAATATAAAATCTCTTGATGAGATAAGAGGTATTATTTAAGAAATGTGGATGATACATAATTGTAGGATAATACGAAGATAATTCTATTAATAAAAAGGACTGTAGAAAATGAGTATATGTTTAAAAGAAATTAATAAAGAAAACTGGATAGAATGCATTTTCTTAACTACAAATAAAGAGGATAAACATTTTGTTTGTGAAGAATTTGTTGCTTCAAATGCTTTATCTATTGCTCAATCAAAAATTCAAAAAGGTTGGATTGCTAAAGCAATATATAATGATAATGTTATGATTGGATTTACAATGTATGGATATTGCTATGAAAACAACTTTTATGAGATATGCAGAATTATGATAGACCACAAATATCAAGGCAAAGGATATGGAAAAGAAGCTTTAAGAGAAGTTATAAAAGAAATGAAAGATATTAAAGATTGTAATGAAATTTATTTATCTTTTGATTCAGAAAATAAAATTGCTAAACGTCTTTATGAAAATTTTGATTTTAAAGATACAGGAAAAATTATTGATGGTGAGCTATTATATCGATTAATTTTAAAATAATTCATATCATTCTAATACATCACTATTTAAAAATAGAGTTTTACTAAAATCAAAATATTATAGATATTATAAAGTTTTTCATGTAATTATTATAATGATTATTTTTTTTACTTAAGATGTGGAAAAAAATTTTTGGAAATATTTAGAAGAAGTACTGTAATAACAGTGCTTTTTTGATATACTTAAATATGTAATATAAGTGATAACGATTTATTATATATTGACGATACTTGTTTAATAATCTAAAAATTAAGTAAATATCAAAAATCAAATGTTATAACACTTAATTATATTTTCTAACATTAAAACAATATTATATTTAGAAGGAGTTAAAGTGAAAAGAAGATTATTATTACTTAGTGTTTTTTCTGTGCTTTAATTTTAGTTGGTTGTAAACCAAATAGTAAAACATTCTCAGGCGCAGGTGTAACAATCAAATTAAACAAGTCTTTTGTTGAAAAGGAAGTCATTCAAGTACCATTTTATCTTGAATCGAAAGACCATTTGTTTATGGCTAATAGGGAGTCTAAAACAGAGTTAAGTCGTTTTGGAATTAAAACTTTAGAATCTTACATCAAAGCAGTGTTAAAAAATTCTAATAAGACTGCAACTATAGAAACATATGATAAAGATGATTTAGATTATAAGTATGCTTACTATACTTCAACTGTAGGTGATCAAACCTTTGGCTATATGATAGTTGTAATGGAAGGTGAAGATCATTACTATACTTTGAACTTTGCGTGCTTAGAGAAAAAATTAGATGATAATAAAGACCTTTATATTAAGTGGGCTAAAACGATTACTGTTGAATAATAAGAATTATTATATTTAAAAAAATTTGAAATCTTATAAATTGTTTTTTGACAATATAAAAACGAGTATACAGCGTTGATTATGTGTATACAAATGAATACTTAGTCTATAAGACTATTTTATACTTATTAGTCCTTAGCATTTTGCTAAGGACTTTTAAATAAATATAAATTTAGTTTAATTAAAATTCATAGGTGAATTCTCATATGTAGATAAAGAAAAAGAATGGTAAGAGTTTTAAAGAATCTGATAATAATGTATCTAGAGGTGAATTTTTCATGATTTTTAAAAGAGACATAGAATGTAGTAGATGTAATAGAATAATTTTGAAAAAAGAAATTCAAATAATTGATACAAGAAATGATGGAAGAAACAAACTAGGTGTTAAAAGGTATGTTTGTAAAGATTGTGTTGAACATGAAATTTATAAAGTTCTAAATGAAAACAAATATAAAGCTGTCCTTATTCATCCCATGAAAAAATTTAATAGTTACGTATATTATAATTTTAGTGAGTTATTACAAGAACCTGCTAGTGAGGAACTTGCTAATGATCTAGAAAGAATATTACCAAAAGCTAATCAATATTGTTCTTGTGGTAATAGAGCGCAATATAGTTGGTGTTCACCTGAAATTTTTGATAATGATCCTTGGAATTGGAAAGTTATAGATAATGAAGTTAAGATTGAATTTTTATGTAAAGAATGTGCATTTAGAAAGATCTTAGGAACTTTACAAGAGGGTGATATTGATATTAAATATCTCTATCCATACATTAAATCAGAAGGCTTTTTTACCCCATGGGATGTATAAGTATTAAATATCAAAATCGCTTAAATCAAAAAGAGAATAGTGGTTTTTGAAAGAGTGTAATTAGGATAGTGGAGTTAATAGAGAGATAAGTAAACAGGGTGCTGTTAATACAGCACTTTTTTTGATATACTTGAAAAGTAGTATAACAATAGAAAATTATATTAAAGAGGGTGGATTATAATAATCGAAATTCAACAATTAATTAATGATTATAAATCTGAATATGCATTAGCACCAGGAATAGCTGTTGCGATAAATAAAGGTGGAGTTGTATATAAGAAATCATATGGTATGTCTAATATAGAAAATCAGGTGAAAATTAATTCAAAAACAAATTTTTACATTGCATCTGTTTCAAAGACATTTACTGCTTCTGCTATCATGTTGTTACGGGATAAAGGTTTGGTAAATATAAATGACAGTATTAGAGAATACTTTCCAGATTTACAAGATTATTATAAGGATATTAAAATAATCAATTTAATAAATCATACTTCTGGTTTACGAGATTATTTTAAAGTATTTTTAGATAAAGACATTCTTAATGGTGTTACCAATGAGAAAGTCTATCATTATATCAAAACAAATAATATGATAGAATTTCACATAGGGACTAAATTTCAATATTCTAATACAGGTTACGTACTTCTTGCTATGTTAGTAGAAAAGGTAAGTGGTGTATCTTTTTCACAGTTTTTGAGTCATGAGATATTTAAACCATTAAATATGAAAAGCACCTTTGTAAATTCACCACTTCAACCAATTATTCCAAATAAGGCATATGCTTATAAGGAAATAGATAATGTTAACTATTGTGATGATCATCTCATTCTTACAACAGGTGATGGGGGAATTTATTCAAATATTGAAGATTTATTGCTTTGGAGTCAAGTCTTTAATAACGATAAATTATCTTCTGGAGGAGTAATAGAAGAAATCTTTTCCACAAAAATATGATAAATGAAACCACACCAGTTAATTATGGAATGGGTTGGTTAATTCGTCATAGAAATAATAAGAAAATTGTTTTTCATGATGGTAGTGCCTTTGGATATAGAGCACTACTTGGTAAATCACTTCAGGATGATTTAACCCTCATTATTCTTACGAACTGCTTTAAAAGCGAATTATGGACTAAAATCTATAATAGATGTTCCTATATCATATCTGAATTAAGTGAAATGGATATAGAAAAGTTATTGAATTAAGTCTTTATTTTACCATTAATATTATTACTCATTCTATCTATTGTGTTGACATATTTAAAGGAAAAGTAAATAATAAATGAAAAAGGATGCCTAAGCATCCTAAATAAATTATTATTACTTATTTAGTCTTTTTAATTCAGAATAAACGGTATCAATATCACCTAAATCATAAATAGTAATTCCATTTGAATAAGCACGATTATTACTATAGGTCACTCCACTTGTAGTAATTCTGATACTACCTATGCAATATTTTCGTTGAAATACACTTTGACTCATAGATAATTCTTGTATGTTTTTATAATATACTTGTTTTTTATTATAATTAAAATAACCATCAATATATTCCATTCGGTCTTTATAAAACTGATAGACAGAATGTTGATATCGTTTTTTAGTTATATTATAACCGAATACAATAACTAACATAAATGAGATGAATATTCCAATTAGAAAATTTTGAAATTGAAAGAAATGTTGAAATGGTGAACTTGGAGATGAATTATGTGTAAACCCTGGTAATTGGTCATACATAGATGTTGTTTTTGATTCTATAAAAATTCCACTAACAAATAAAAAACCTCTTATAAATGAAATTAAAAATGAGAAAAAGATACTAAAAAAAATAAAAAGTGGTATTAATTTTTTAATCACATACCCACCATGAAATTCAGGATTATAAGTTAATAAAATTTCATCATCATTCACTTCATATCGATTTTCTGTTTTTCTTTCTTCAATCACATTTACTTTTGTACCACAATAGCGACAGAAAATAGAATCGTCTGGTATTTGTTTTCCACATTGACTGCAATACATATTAACACCTCTTACATACATTTTACTATATTATACCATGTCTTATCATGATAATAAATTTAATAAAACTTGTTTTTGTATAAATAATGACAAAAAGGTACTGTTAATACAGTGCATTTTTATTTTGTTTTACTTGAGAGTGAGTAATAGTTATATACTAAGTTTTATTAAATTATAAATTAGGAATTGAGAGATAGAATC
The DNA here is from genome assembly GCA_018394295.1 of Mycoplasmatota bacterium. Lineage (NCBI taxonomy): Bacteria > Bacillati > Mycoplasmatota > Mycoplasmatota bacterium. The sequence goes on along the minus strand of CP074573.1, from coordinate 2,563,515 downwards.
TGTATAAAATAAGAATTGAAGATATTATCATATTAGAAGTTAATTAATCATATTATTAAAGAGGTGATGATTAATGAAAACTAACGTTAAAAAATGGTTTATTGTAGGGACAATATTTATTATTTTGTTTGGTAGTTTACTACATTTTGTGTATGAATGGTCAGGTAATAATCCTTTGGTTGGTATTTTTGGTGCAGTAAATGAAAGTACCTGGGAGCATCTTAAGCTATTGTTTTGGCCAGCATTACTATTTTCTATTGTTGAATACATTTTCTTAGATAAAGATTATAATAACTATATTACTGCGAAGGCTGTTTCATTTTATCTAGGTATATTTCTAATAATATCTTTGTTTTATACATATACAGGAATAATTGGGGAAAACTGTCTTTTTATGGATATCGCAATATTTATAATAAGTGTTATTATTAGTCAGTATATTGGATATAAAATAATGACTTCTGATAAAGATGTTAGTAAACAAGTGAACATTATTTCATTGATTGCGATTGTAATTTTAATTTTCGCTTTTGTTATTTTCACATTTGATCCACCGAAGATACCTCTTTTTAAAGATCCAATTACTGGTAAATATGGTATACAGTAAATCAATTTTACAATTCACAGGTATGTATTTTTCAATTGAGAATTTATAAATCAATGTCTAAAAATAATAGTTATATAAAAAAGCACTGAAAATATCAGTGCTTTTGTGTTATACTAGTATATATGGATAAAAATTAATTGGTGACGTTGAATGAGTTAAGTAATATATTAAACTTATTAAGTTTTTAGGGTGATTCAATGAAATATAAATATGTGGTAATTATGTGAGAAGGAGAGGATTTAAATGTTTGATCTTGACAGTTGTGTATGTTTTATCACCAATAAAGTATCTAAAAAATTAGCTGATACACTAAATAAAAGATTAATAATGGCTGGGTCTACTAGGGCTCAATGGTTAGTTATGTATAATTTAGAAAAATACCAAAAACTAAGTCAGACAGAGCTTGCTGATAAGTTGGACTTAAAAACTTCTACTGTTGCTAGACTTTTAGACAGAATGGAAAAAGATGAAATAATTCAAAGAATAAAAGGAAATACAGATAGAAGGGTTACATATATTATACTAACTGATAAAGGCAAAAAAAGAGTTGAAGATTTACTTCCTGTAGTTCAAGAAATGAGTATTTTATTTTCACAAGGAATAAGTGATGAAGAATTTGAAATTTTTAATAAAGTTTTAAATAAATTATGTAAAAATGGAGAAATTGGATAAAATATAATAACGATAATAAGCTCAAAAGGGCTTTTTTTTTTAGCAATAATTATTATTAAAATAGTTGATTAGCATGCAAATGTTTGCTATACTAATGATTGTAATACTAACTATTAATATTTGAGGAGTGATTTATATGCCAATGGAGACATTTAAAGCAGTTGTAAAGAAAAAAGAAGGGATTCAAGTAGAGACTTCTGCAAGAGGATTTAAAATTATACTTGATGAGCCAGAGAGTTTAGGTGGAACAAACACAGGGATGAATCCTGTTGAAGCATTATTATGTAGCTTAGGTGCTTGTCAAACGATTGTGGCTGGTGCTTTTGCAGGACAATTTGGTATTAATTTAGAAGAGTTCTGGGTTGAACTTGAAGGAGACTTAGATACTGATGGATTCCTAGGATTAAATGACCAAGTAAGAAAAGGATTCCAAAAGATAAGATTTAATATGCATATCAAGAGTGATGCATCAGAAGAAAAAGTACAAGAATTTGTTGAATTCATTGAAAAAACATGTCCTGTTGGAGATAGTTTAGAAAATGGAGTTCAATTTGATAAAGCGAAAGTAACAATTGAAAAGTAATAATATTTCCATTAGAAAAAACTAGTTAATTGTAACTAGTTTTTTCTTTAATAAATAAATTTTAATAAACAATTGATAAAAATTATAGATTAATGGAGGTTTAAAATGCTAGTAGAAGTAAAGAGTACTAAGCTAGGGACTGTAGGTAAAATAAATGTAAATGTTAGTGATGAAGTACAAACTGGTGATGAATTATTATCCATAGAAACTAAAAAAGGAAATGCGGTTATTAAGGCAAGTCGTTCAGGAATTATTGAATCGATAGAAGTTTCAGAAGGTGCTAGTGTAAAAATGAATGATATACTAGTTAAGATTAATGTAGCTGATGAAGAAAATGAGACAAATAAGAATGAAGATGTAAAACAAGTAGAAAAAATGGATTGTGATATAACAATCATTGGTGGTGGACCTGGTGGTTATGTGGCTGCTTTAAAAGCTGCTAAAATGGGTGCTAAAGTTGTCCTTGTTGAAAAAGAATCTTTAGGTGGAACCTGTTTGAACTGGGGATGTATCCCAACTAAAGCTTTGGTACGCTCAGCTGAAGTATATAACGATATTAAAAAGGCTTCTGATTTTGGACTTAGTGTTAAAGATATTAGTGTGGATATGCCTAAAGTATTAGAGAGAAAGAATAATGTAGTTAGTAAGCTTGTTGGTGGAATAGCTTATCTAATGGAAAAAAATAATGTAAAAGTAATCAGTGGTGCTGGGAAATTTATCGATAAGAATACAGTTGAAGTTGAGACAAAGACAAAAAAAATACAAGTAAGTAGTAAAAATATAATTATTGCGACTGGTTCAGCACCAGCTCTTCTTCCAATACCTGGTGCTGATTCTAAAAACATATTAACAAGTAAAGAAATTTTGGAAATGAAAAAACTACCTGAGAAATTAGCAATCATTGGTGGTGGTGTAATAGGAATGGAATTTGCTTGTATATATGCATCCTTTGGTGTTGATGTATCTGTAGTAGAATATATGGATAATATCCTACAAGTTCTTGATGATGATGTTATTCGGGAAATGACATCTGCAGCGAAACGAAAAGGAATCAAACTATATACTTCATCTAAGGTAGAGGAAATAATAGATACAGAGGATAATAAATCAATTGTAAGATTTACATCAGATGGAAAACAAAAATATATATCAGTAGATACAGTGTTGATGTCTGTTGGTAGAAAACCATATTTTGATAACTTGGATGTAGAAAAAGTTGGAATTGAACTAAATGATCGTAAAAGAGGAATTAAAGTAAATTCAAGAATGCAGACAAATATTGAACATATTTATGCTATTGGTGATGTAACGAATAAAATACAACTAGCCCATGTAGCATCCCATCAAGGAATCATTGCGGTTGAAAATATTATGGGTGAAGATAAAGAGATGGATTATCTAGCAGTACCAAGTGCTATATTTACTCATCCAGAAATTGCGGCAGTTGGTTTAAGTGAAAAAGAAGCAATTAAAAATAAATTAGCTATTGAGGTAGGTAAGTTTCCTTTTTCAGCAAATGGAAAAGCACTAGCAATGGGTGATGACAGAGGATTCATTAAAATAATAAAAGATAAAGAAACTAAGAAGATAATAGGAGCTAGCATTGTAGGTATTAACGCTGCTGATTTAATCTCAACGCTTACAGTGGCAATGAGAAATGGTGTGACAACAGAACAATTAACAGAAACAATATTTGCACATCCTACAACTGCAGAAGTAATCCATGAAGGTGCTCTATCTGTTGAAGGAGGAGCTCTCCATTTTGCAGAATAAAAAAATCTTAAAAGTCATTAAATCAATAACACATAACCCCTGGTATAATTTAGCTCTTGAAGAAGAACTGTTTAATCAAATAAAAGATAATGAAATCATTCTTTATTTATGGCAAAACGAAAATACTGTTGTGATTGGAAGAAATCAAAATCCTTGGAGAGAATGTCGCTTGAATGATTTAGAAAAAGATGGTGGAAAATTAGCGAGAAGACTCTCAGGAGGAGGAGCAGTTTTTCACGATTTAGGGAACTTAAATTTCACCTTTATCATGAAAGATAAATTATATGATATTAATAAACAACTACAAATTATAATAGATGCTGTGAATAAACTAGGAATAGAAGCTAAGTTTTCTGGAAGAAATGATATTTTAGTAAATGGTAAAAAGTTTTCTGGGAATGCATTTTATTATGATGAAGATAGATGTTATCATCATGGGACACTTTTAGTAGCTGCAGATATGATGAAATTAGCTAAATATCTAAAAGTTAGTAAAGAAAAAATAAAATCTAAGGGAATTAAATCTGTTGAAGCTAGGGTAGCTAATCTCCAAGAAATAAACCCTCAAGTAACTATAGAGAGATTAGGTGATGCTTTAGTAGAAAGTTTCATGGAGACTTATAATGAAGATATTAGTAGTTATATAATAAAAGATGAAAATATCAATGAATTAAAAAATATCTATGACAAGTATGCTTCATGGAAATGGAGATATGGTGATACACCTAATTTTGAAATAGAATTTTATAACAGGTTTAATTTTGGAGATATTGAACTTAAACTTAATCTAAAAGATGGTTATATAGAAGAAGTTGTCGTTTATTCTGATGCGATGGATTCGAAACTTATATTAGATATTCAAAAATCATTAAAAAGTATTCGATTTACAAAAGATGATATAATAACTAAATTAGATACTTTGAAAGAAACATATAATAAGGAAATTATTAAAAGTATTCAAACTTGGATAAATGATAGGAATTTTTAGTGAAACATTTATTAGAAGATAATTAATAAATAGGAGTTAAATGTTTAGAGCATTTAACTCCTATTTTTAAGATAATTTCAATAAGTTTAACATGAAAATTTAAAAAGGAAATAATAGCCAATAATGTCTTAGCATGTTATAATATACCATAGAATTCATTATTGTTGGTTTACACAAGTTATAGAATTAAATAAAAAAAATAAGTGGGGGTAAAAATCACGATATATTTTAGTAATTTCTTTTTTGGTTAAAGCAAAAAATTATATTAAAAAAGAATCTTTTAGAGGAGTATTTATGTGGGATAATATTGTGGAAATTTTCAGAAAAAATAGAGAACTAATTAAAAAAAATCTTATGATTTATTCATATTTTTTAACGTTAATGATAGCCTTTCTAGTTTACTTTTTAGGAGGTACATCTAAGGTTTACACTAATTTAATGTATATACCTATTGCGATTATTGCTACAAGCAATGGGAAAAAATATGCTGTTATCAATGCAGTAATAAGTGGAATTATATTAGGACCTATAATGCCTTTAGATGTTAAATCAAATACTATGCAGGCGCCAATGAACTGGATTATTAGATTGATTATATATATAATAATAGCGTTTGTTATGGGGTATATAGCTGATCATTATAAAAAGGAGTACGAAAAGAATATTGAAGAAGAAAAAGAATTAGCTGAAGTACAAAGAGCTACGATTTTTGCTTTAGTTAAGTTATCTGAGGCTCGTGATGAATATACAGGGCTTCATGTTGAACGAGTTGCAGTGCTCTGTAAATATCTCACCAGTGAGTTGCGTAAGATACCTAAATACAAAGATTATATTGATGATGAGTATATTGAAAATATCTATAAAGCAAGTCCTTTACATGATATTGGAAAAATTAATATGCCAGATAGAATTTTACTTAAACCAGGAAAACTTACCCCAGAGGAGTTTGAGGTCATAAAAACTCATACAAGAATTGGAGCGAATACATTATTAGAGTTTAAAAAAGCATATCCTCATAATAAGATTTTAGAATTTGCAATTTCAATTGCCTGTTATCATCATGAGAAATGGGATGGAACTGGGTATACCCATGGATTAGCTGGAGAAGATATTCCATTGTCAGCAAGAGTAATGGCAATAATCGATGTATATGATGCTTTAAGATCAAAAAGGGTTTATAAAGAAGCATATTCTCATGAAAAAAGTATTGAAATAATAAAGCAAGGGAAGGGAACTCATTTTGACCCAATAATTATTGATACTTTACTTCAAAGTGAAATCGAGTTTAAAAAGATATATGATAGAATAACAGAAAAAAAAGTTGTAATTGATTCAGTATTTTATAATACATTTAGTAGAGAATAATTAATTTATTAAATAAGGAGGGACAAAAGATGGCAGTATTAGATGTAAATTATTATTCTAATTCACTTATGAGACAAGTGACGTATAAAGCAATAATTCCAACAGAAGGAATGAAATCAAATGGAAATAAATCTTTTAAAACTTTATATTTGTTGCATGGAGTCATGGGTGATTACACAAATTGGATAACTAGAACAAGAGTTGGTCAATTAGCAGCTCAACATGGAGTGGCAGTGATTATGCCTTCTGGAGATAACAGTTTTTATGTTGATCAAGAGAATTCAACTAATAATTATGGTGATTTTATAGGAAGAGAACTAGTTGAAGAAACAAGGAAATTATTTCCATTATCTACTAAGAGAGAAGATACATTTATTGCAGGTCTTTCAATGGGAGGATATGGTGCTATTAGAAATGGTCTAAAATATCAAGAGACATTTGGTTCTATAGCTGGTTTATCATCAGCCATTATTATGGATCAAGTAGTAGCATCCACTGATGAAAATGAATGGATATTTAAAAAGAGAAGTTATTACAAAACCATCTTTGGTGATCTATCTAAGTTAAAGGGTAGTGATAAAGATTTAGAAGCACTTATTAAGAATATAAAAGAAAAAAATCAAATCATGCCTAGAATTTATCTTGCTTGTGGTACAGAAGACTATTTAATTGAAAATAATCGTAATTATAGAGACTTCTTAATTAAAGAGAATGTTGAACATACTTATGTAGAGAGTAGTGGTATTCATGATTGGAAATTTTGGGATGAATATATAGAAAAAGTTCTGATTTGGTTACTAAATAATTAGGTAGTTTGATTTTAATTATTATAAAGAAAATGACACTGTTTTTTCAGTGTCATTTTTGTTTATAAATATTAAATTTATCTTTTATTAGCTGGTTCAATATTGATTTTTTTACCTTTTATAAGATTATTTTTCATAATCATTAAAACTTCTTTAGCATAATCTTTCGGTACTTCAACAAAGGTATATTTATCGTAGATATCAATCGTTCCGATTAAATTACCTGTTAATCCAGTATTACTAGCGATATTACCTACAATGTCTCTAGGACCTACATGGTTATGTCGTCCAATATTAATAAACAATCTAACCATTCCTGGAGCAGCACCAGTGTCTCCATAATCATCTTGTAAGTTTACTTTTTCTTTTTCATTACCTTCTGTAGCCATTTTAATGAGTGCAGCTGCAACTTCTAAAGAACTAAAATCCTCTTCAATTAGTTTCTCAGCCCAACGAAGATATTCCGTTAGATGTCCTTGTTCTAATGTCTTTTTTACTTTATCTAAAAATGATGTCATCCTGATTTCTTTCACATCATTAATAGTAGGTGCATGGTGAAATTTTATTTTTGTGTTCGTATATCGCTGAATATCACGAAGTTTATAGATATCTTTACCAACTACAAAGGAAAATGCACGCCCTGTTCTTCCGGCGCGTCCTGTTCTTCCGATACGATGTACATAATATTCCTCATCTTGTGGAATATCATAGTTAAATACAGCTTCAATATCATCTACGTCTATCCCTCTTGCAGCAACATCAGTAGCAACAAGAATATCAATGGTACCCTTTCTAAACTTAGACATAACCCGATCACGCTGATTTTGTTTTAAATCTCCATGAAGTCCATCTGCCAAATAGCCTCTTGTTTGAAGGGTGTCTACTAATGTGTCAACTTGCCTTTTTGTATTACAGAAAACTAGTGATAATTTTGGATTATACATATCAATTAAACGACATAAGGTTTCTGTTTTATTCTTTTGTTTCATTTCAAAATAAATTTGTTCAATATTTGGAACGGTTAATACTTTGTGGACTACTTTAACAGTTACAGGATTCTTAAGGTATTTACGAGTCAAATCTAGGATAACTTTGGACATGGTTGCTGAAAATAGAACCGTTTGTCTATCTTTAGGTGCTTTATTAATAATAAATTCAATATCTTCTCTGAATCCCATATCAAGCATTTCATCTGCTTCATCTAAAACAAACATTTTTACTTGGTCCATTTTTAAGGTCTTACGGTTCATGTGATCCATAACTCTTCCTGGAGTACCAATAATTATTTGTACACCTTTTTTAAGTGCACGAATCTGTCTATCAATATGTTGTCCCCCGTAAATTGGAAGTATCTCAATTCCTCTTTTATATTTAGATAGTCTCTTTAATTCTTCTGCAACCTGAATGGCAAGTTCTCTAGTGGGACATAGAATGAGTGCTTGTAGTTTTTTACTCTCTATATCAATTTTCTCTAAAATTGGAATTCCAAACGCAGCAGTTTTACCTGTTCCAGTTTGAGATTGTCCAATAACATCTTTTCCATTTAGTAAATGTGGGATGGCTTGGGATTGAATCGGAGATGCTTCTTCAAACCCCATATTTGCGACTGCTTTTTTGATTTCTTTTGATAAATTTAATTCTTCAAATTTAAGTTTCTTCATTATAAATATTTTGTCCTTTCAATCTTGTATAAATATAGTATTTAACAAATCTGTAATTTATATCAGAATGATTATATCATGACTAACAACTATATGCTATTTTTATTTGATATTATTTATAAATTAAAATTATTATATAGTATCATTTTAAAAAATACTTCAAATGAATAATCCAATATTTAGTAGATATAAAAAGAAAAGAAACTTCTTTATTAATGGAAGTTTCTTAGAAAATTATTTATTACCGTTTAAGACACTGATTAATTTATTTGTTGATATTAACTTAATTCCTTTATCTAATAATTTTTTATTCCATGTCTCGATTAATTGAGCAGCTTTTTCGCTAAAACTACTATGAGCATCTGAAACTAGTGTTACATCATAACCTAATTTCAAGGCATCAGTACAAGTTACTTTTACACATCCATGGGTTGTTAATCCTACCACAAATAACTTATTGATATTCTTTTTAACAAGTAATTTATTTAAAATAGTGTCATTAAAAGCACTAGCATTTGATTTTAAAATGATTGGTTCATGTTCTAAGGGTTTTAACTCTGGATGCAAATTCCATCCATCACAACCTTCTTTTAATATACCTTTATTAGAATGTTGAATAAATATAATTGGGAGTTGATTGGTTCTAGCAATATCAATTAGATGATTAATGTAACAAAGGAGTTCTTTTTCTTTGTATACAGGTGTTTTCTGATAGAATAATCCTTTTTGTACATCAACCACTAATAACCCCATATTCTTAATAGTTTCGTTCATAATAACTCCCTCCTTCTTGTTATAATAATTCAATAGGAATATAAATCTCACTTTCTGACTGTTCATTATTCGGTCCTAGGTAATTTTGTCCATAATATTCAAACTCAAATGAAAATGGTAATTTGTAACTAGATTTAGGAAGCCATGTTTGAAAAATATATTTATATGTTAGACCTACATTACGTGATAAACCTTTGTGTGTAAACTTTAAATATTTCGCTTTTGGAATGATTTTACCATTTAACATAGGAGTCAGTGATTCAAGATGATTCGTTTCAATCCCACACATGACAAAAAAACCATCTAGTTCATATTTTTCTGACCAATAATGCAATTCATAAAATTTCTCTGGTTTTTTAATGTCTTTAATGTCAGGTAATTCATCATCTAGTTTTGACCACAAACAAGTAATAATATTTGTTGAACCTTTAACTAACGTTGATAGACCGACTAAATATATTTTATCTAGTTCTACAATATCAGGTTCAATATCTTTTATTTTATCCATATGATTAATATCATCAATTGTTATCTTTGATAAGGAAGATATACGCTTGTGACAATCATTTTTTCTGAGTTTATTGGGATTAAATCCAAAAACGCGTTTAAATGCTCGACTAAAAGTTTCATAATCATTAAATTGATAATCAAATGCAATATCTGTTAATCTAATTTTTGTATTAATAATATCTTTAGCTCCTTCTGATAATCTCCTCTTAAGCAAATATTCTTTTGGAGAATGCCCAGTTACTGCTTGAAATAATCTACTGAAGTGATATAATGAATAACCGATTTCTGAAGATATACTCAATACATTAATATCATCCTTTATATGATTTTCAATAAAATTAATCGCTTTAAGTATATTAGCTCTATTATTCACTGTTATCCCCTCCTCATAAAACGGTTAAATAAACACGATATATCTATTATTTTATCAGTTATTCTAATCCAAGTCCATCTTCTGGTAGCCATTTAGGCCAGTTTTTGGCCCAATCTGGTAATTTTGGTGATTGAAGGCGATCACAACTAGGAAAATAAGCTTTTATATCTAAAATAGGTGTATTGTCAAGGGCATCAATTTGTGGAATTTCAATGATTCCATTATTAAAATCAATAGTTAATATTTTTACTATTGAGAGTGCTATTGGATTTGGTCTAATAGGTGAACGTGAAGCAAACACACCTAGTTTAGGTGCTTGGTAAGGAGGTTCTGTTTGAGTGATTTTTCTGTACTTAACATCATCTAATTTATTAAACCACCATATCACGTGTGCATGACTAAATTTTTCTAATTCTTTTAAAGCAGGTAAATATTCTTTGTTGATTTCTAAAAAGATTTTATTCTCCTTTCTTCTGATATACCCAATTGGATAAATCATATAGTTTTCTTTTTCCATAAAATTTCACTCCTTAATAATTGATGATTTTATTGTAGCGAATATTATTAATAATTACTTGATAATATTTGCTATAATTTATAGTTTGTATATAAAATAAGAATTGATATTATAAAATATTTAAACTATTGATAGAATATTTAAATTATGTTACTATAAAAAAAGACTAGAAAGGAGGGATAGAATATGAAAATAAAGATAAAGAGGTTGGTTAACTCTTAATAGGAGAAGAAAATGAAAGTAAAAAAAGTGAATAAAATTGAAGATAAATATTTAAATCTCATAAAATTAATTGATAGTGGAGAATATCGATTAGCTTCAATGGGGGAAAATTATGAAGGACTTTCAAGATGGATTGCTACTTATATTTTTGAAACAAAGACAAATGAAGGAATATTAACCGCAATGATTTTTAATGATAATTTACGGTTTCAAGTTGCATTCGAGAAAGATCTTGATGAAACAGACGTTCAAACAATTTATGACATGATTAAAGATATTATGAATAAAGAAAAAAAGAAAACAAGTATCTGGGTTTATAATGAAAATCATAATTTAGTGAAAACTTTGATGAGTAAATTTAATTTACATAGAAAAAATGTTTATATGAGTCGTGAAATAATGTATTTTAAGGAACCAACAAATATTGATATAACACCATTAAAAACTATTTTTTACAAGAAAGAGATATTAGATGATGTTTTAGAATTGTTAGAAGATTCTTTTGTTGATATCGCTGAAAAAAATGAATTTATCAATCATCGGGAGTATTATCATTATAAATTCTCTAATCTAAATAAATCAAGATTTACTGGTTTTCTCTTAAATGATAAACTAATTGGGATGTATTTTCATCATGATGGTGAAATAGAGTATGTGGCGGTTAGTTCTTCACTACAATCTAAAGGTTATGGAAAACTGATTATACATCATGCACTTAATGCAATTAAAGAAGATAGTAATAATATCCCATATTTATATTGTGTTGATGAAAATTCTAAAGCTTTACAATTCTATTTAAGGGAAGGGTTTGAAGTAGTCGCTCACGCTGCAAGATTATAATAAATGTAAAATAGATATTTAAAAAGAGTAATATCAGATGATGTTACTCTTTTTGTAGAAATAATTAGATAATTGACTGACGTTGTTAATTAAAGTATAATAATTAATAAGATTTTATAACTATATAGTCTTAATTAAGGAGGAGAAGATAAATGAAAAAGGAAATATCGATACTTTCAATAATAATTATTGTATTATCAGGAATCGCATCGTCAATTGGTGTATTTTCAAATTATAGTAATGAGAATCTTAATTTTATATCATTGTATGGTGATACCATCACTCTATATGGTAAAGGTATCTATCACCATGATTCTGTTTCACTTGCATTACAAGCAGTTGCTCAAGATCTTGTTACATTGGTGGTTGGTTTGCCTTTATTAATCATTTCACTTTATTTATTTAGAAAGAACTTAATCAAAGGAAAACTATTGTTAACAGGAACGTTAGGATACTTTTTATATACTTATACCTCTTATACTTTCTATAGTATGTATAATCAATTATTTTTACTCAATGTCACATTAATGTCACTTTGTTTTTTCACTTTTACCCTTACATTTATGACAATTGATGTATCAAAAATAAAAAATTCTTTTAAGGATACCTTCCCTATTAAACTTGTTAGTAGTTTCGTACTAGTAATTGGGGGCTTTATTGGATTAATGTGGTTAGGAATGATTATTAACCCTTTAATTGATGGAACTTATCCAAAAGAGTTAGAGCACTATACGACATTAGTTATTCAAGGGATGGATCTTGGTTTTGTTGTACCAACATCAATTTTAGCGGGAGTTTTATTATTAAAGAAAAAGCCCTTTGGCTATGTCTTAGCACCCCTTATTATCATAAAAGGGGTATCAATGTTAACGGCAATGACTGCAATGGTAATAAATATGACATTAAGTGGTGAGGTTGTTAGTATTGCTTTTATGGTATTGGTACCTATTTTTGATTTATTTTCATTTTATATCTTATATCTTGTTTTAAATAATATTATTGAAAAACCTTCCTTGAATAATTAATAAGAAACAAGTGATATGAATATTAATAGGTAATTTTGTTTAATATAGTAAAAACCTCTTTTCATCAAAGAAAAGAGGTTTTTAATTAACTACATATTATAATTCGTTTTAAGGTATTCATAGACTTCTTCTGTATTTCCTTTAAACAAAATGTCTTTGGTTGTTGTTTTGATTTGATATTCATACATTGGATCATAATATTCTTTAAGTAAAATATCTAACCAATTACTGTGAACATTGGGGTTATCGGTATTCATCTGATGTTGATTAGCAGATTCAAATGCTTCCATGACATATTTATGACGTTCTCCCCCAAGTCTTTTCTTAATTTTATTAATGCTTGTCAAAATATAATTAGACCACTCTGAAAGTCCTTTTTCTTCTCCAAAGCAATTAATATACTGCATTTGTGACTCTATGACATATTCATTTAGAGTATTTTGAAGTCTGGTTTCATAAGGAACATCTAATAAAACTAAATCACCTTTTTTGAAATATTCAGTTAAAAGTTTGGGAATAAAACATCTACCAACATTTCCACCTTCATCTTCAAGAAGCATATATTGAAATCCCTTATGTTTATGTTGAATTAATGCATATGCTAGGTTATTTTCAAAGTTGATTTGTGTCGGTTGGGGGGTGATATATTTTCCAAATGATGAACCTCTATGGTTAGCAATCCCTTCAAGGTCAATGAAGTTATCAAATTGCTTTAATAAAGATGTTTTACCAGAACCCGTATTACCACCTAGTAAGATAGGCTTACTTTTTTGTTCCTCAGGGTTAAGGGCATTCATCAAATAATTCCTAAATGCTTTGTATCCCCCTTCTATAAAAGGGATATCTTTACCGATTGTTTCTTTTATCCATGATTGAGTTATTCTTGAACGTTGTCCTCCTCTAAAACAATAAAGGATGGCGTTAGGGTATTGATTAATTTGGGTTACCCAAGCATCAATTCTATTCTGTCGTATTGTATTTGAAACAAGTTGATGTCCTAATTTTATGGCTTCTTCTTGACCTTTTTCCTTATAACAAATACCCACTAAGTGTCTTTCTTCATCAGTCATAAGGGGGAGATTAATGGAATTAATAAATGCTCCCTTACTAAATTCAATTGGGGCACGTACATCAATTAGTGGGTTTTCTTCAACTACTATTTTTTTAAAGTCATCTGTTGTATCCATTTAAAACACATCCATTTATATTACTTTAATTAATTTATCGCTTAGTTTACGAGTGAACCCAATTGACTCTAGAGATAATCCTGAATTTTTTGTTATATCTAAAAATTCTGAAACATTTTCTTTTTTAACGATGACAAGTAAGCCACCTGATGTTTGTGCATCACATAAGATGTATTTTTGTTCATCAGTCATTTCCTCTATGGTATGTCCATAACTTTTAATATTATTTCTAGTGCCACCTGATACACAGTCCATATTAAGGTACTTAACAGTATTTGGTAATAGTGGAACTTTATCATATTGAATGGTCGCTGATACACCACTACCACTACAAATTTCTCCTAAGTGTCCTAAAAGGCCAAATCCAGTAACATCTGTTAAAGCGACAACTCCCTCTAATTGAGAAATCTCAGCCCCTATTTTATTTAACGTGCACATTGCCTCAATCGCAACATCGATATGTCCAGGTTCTATTTTTTTTCTTTTTTGTGCAGTGGTTAAGATCCCAATTCCAAGTGGTTTCGTTAAAAATATCTCGCAGTCTGTTGTTGCTTGATTATTTTGTTTTAAGCGTTTATTCTCTACAAGTCCTGTAACGGCAAGACCAAAGATAGGTTCTGGTGAATCAATTGAATGACCACCAGCTAGTGGGATTCCAGCACTATCACATACTGAGCGGCCACCATCAACAACTAATCTAGCAACCTCTGGGGATAATGTTTTTACTGGCCAGCCTAAAATAGAGATAGCCATTAGAGGTTTGCCTCCCATGGCATAAATATCACTAAGCGCATTGGTTGCAGCGATTTTACCAAATGTGAAAGGATCATCAACAATTGGCATAAAAAAATCAGTAGTACTTAAAACTGAAGTTCCATTACCTAAATCATAGGCAGCTGCATCATCATTACTACTATTACCTACAAGTAATTGTGGATAATTAATTGTGTCTCTTGTTGTTTTTAATATAGTTTCAAGGGTAGCTGGTGAAATTTTACATCCACAACCAGCACCATGACTATATTCTGTTAATTTAATGTTTTTCATCATATCACCTTTTTTATTCTATTTATGATATATATTATATCACGAACAAGTACTAAAATACATATCTCTACTAATCAAGCAATAGGAAAAATTAAGTTATAGTTAAATGTTATTGTTAAAATAATAAAATACGATATAATGAAAATAGTGATATATGGTAAATGTTTGAAATATTATATCACGATTATATAATTTAATTCAAAAATATTGATTATATATATTAATATTGGAGAACAGAAAAAAAATTAAGTGAGGAGATTTTAAAATGGTTAAACATATTGTCATGTGGAAATTAAAAGATAATTATAAGGGTCAATCTAAATTAGAAATTGCAAAAGAAATAAAAAAAAGATTAGAAGGTTTAAAAGAGGTAATCAATGAAGTTAAAACAATTGAAGTAGGGATAAATCAAGTGGATGATGAACAAGCCTATGATCTTGTGTTATACACAGTATTTAACAAAGAAGAAGATTTAAAAATATATCAAAATCATCCTGCTCATCTTAAAGTAGTGGATTATATACGTCAAGTAAATGAACAAAGAGTTGTTGTAGATTATACAGTTGATACTAAATTAGCGCAAACAACTCATAAATAACTCACTTATAGAATAACTTAATCATCATTGTATATACAATTACTTATAAAAGTGTTATAATTATTTAATAAATACTTATAAAGGGTCTGTTTAAATGAATGCAATCATTAAAAAATTTCATGGATTCTATGCAAAATATATGCATAGTAACCTTAATCAATCAACATTAAATAATTTTGAAGATGAAAATAATTTAGTTATTTTAAATAGAATTAAATTATTATCGAAAATTAATATTATTTTCTCTTTTTACTATGTGTACGGGAATTTAAAGTTGTTTGAAGATATTAGTGATAAAGGGTTTATATGGACAAACATTATTATTGAAGCAATCGGTGTTGTTGTTTCAATTATTTATCTATTATTATACAATAATTATTTTCGTAATGATGTTCATGTTAATAAAAGGTTAGTATCGTTTGTTTTATGGGTATTTCCAATTTTGTTTTTAGGATTGGGTACTGCTTTTGGTTTAAATAGTCAACGCATAACAGGTAGTATTGATAGTTATATTATCTTTGTGATGATTACCGCATTTATTTTTACGATTAAACCGCTTTATATTATTATTGTATTAATAATTTATCAACTAATTTTTCTATTTGGATTATCACAGATGAATCAGCCAGTATATATAAGTGTAACAAATAAAATATATACATCAGGTTTTGTTTTATTTGCTATATTAATAAATGTATCACAGTATAAATTAAACATTAATCAGTTTAATAATAACGCTAAGTTACAAGTTAGTGAACAGAATTTCCGTAAGTTATTTGACATTAATCCCTATCCATTATTTATTGTTCGCCATTTTGATGGATTAGTAATTGAATCAAATAAAAACGCAATTAACTATTTTGAAATAAATCCAGAAAATATGAATGATTTAAAAATTGATGATATCTTTATTTATCCTAAAGAGCAAGAAATAATGGAAAAGTTAAAACAACAGGGGCATGCTTATAACCATGTTGTTGAGATAAAGGTGGATAAAGTTTATAAATGGGTTGTAGCCAATTATGAATTAATTGATTACCATGGGGATAAATGTCTACTGATTGGGGCTACTGATATAACAGAAATGAAGAAATTAGAAAAGGAATTATTAAAATACGCAACAACCGATATGTTAACAGGAACACTCAATAGAAGAAGTGGAATTAAATATTTACAAGAAATGATAAAAAAAGCAGAAACAAACCAGCTACCTTTTGTCGTTTGTTATATCGATATTAATTGTTTAAAACAAGTCAATGATAAATATGGTCACTCAGAAGGTGATTATTATATCATTAAAGTTTGTTCAATCATTCAAGACAATTTAGATGAATCGGATGTACTATTTAGAATGGGTGGAGATGAATTTCTCATTGTTTTTCCTAACAAACATGAAAATGAAGCTGAACTATTTTGGCAGAAAGTATTATCAGAATTAAATTCATTTAAAGAAAAGCCATATGCATTAACCGCTAGTCATGGTTTGTTTGAATACATACCAGGAAGTAATATTTCACTAGAAGAAATTGTTAATTACTCTGATTTTCAAATGTATAAAGAAAAATCAAATTATAAAGAGCAATAATATAAAAGGAGAGTTTAGGAAAATGAATAGTTTAAAAGAACGTTTGATAAGTATTAGGGATAATGAATGGGTGATACCAAATGATATTGATCGTTATCCATTTGCCTTAGAATTATTAGAAAATATTGGTACAACAGATTCTGAATTAAGGGATGATTTAATCTTAAATGTATTGTGGTTAATGATTACAGAAAAAATGTTGACAAAAGAACAAGTTAGAGATTTACTTGAAATTTGTTTAAGTGACAAACATTTATTTAACAAATTGGGAGAAATAGAAAATGATGCAGTATTTAATAGAACATTTACTGTATTAATCATCCGTGCAATTATCTATTATCATATTACAAATGGAGAAGACTTATTAAGTAAGGAAGAAGTGATAAATCTTAATGATACGCTTATTCGATATGCAAGATTAGAAAAAGATTTAAGAGGATATGTCGATAAAAAAGGCTGGGCTCATGCGATGGGGCATTCAGGAGATGCGCTTAGATCAATGGCATTTTGTAATGAAATAGGTCATGATGATTTAATGAAAATAGTAGAGGTTGTAAAAGAAAAGATATGTATTAGTGATTATGTTTATATTAATGGAGAAGCTGAGCGATTAGTATCAACCATTATTATTGTTCTATCGAGAGATATATTAGAAGAACAAGAATTAATTCGTTGGGTTAATAGTTTTGAAAATACAAATCCACCAAAGGATTATCCAGAAAAGCATTATTACGAAGAAAATGTTAAGAACTTTTTAAGAAGTTTATACTTTAGAATTAAATTTAATAATTCCTCAAGTATAATTATCGAAGAAATTGAAAAAACATTAAATCGTATGAATGAGGATTATAATAAAATTGCATAAAAAATCATCAAGGTCCCTAGTATATCTATGGACCTTTATAATAATTAGGAGAAAATATGAGTAAAATAATTGATTATTTAAAGAAACCAAAAGTATATACTAAAAGTAGTTGTAAATTTTGGGATGATGAGCATATATCAGAACAGATGCTAAAAGCGCATTTGCATCCAGAATGGGATGCTGCTTCAAGAAATTTTAATTTTATTGAAAATTCAGTGAAATGGATTTCTGAAACTGCACCTGTTGATCAATTTTCACAGGTACTTGATTTAGGTTGTGGTCCAGGATTATATGCTAATCAATTAAATAAACTAGGGTATCAAGTAACAGGGATTGATTTTTCTAAGCGTTCTATTGAATATGCTAAAGAACATAATAAGCAAAATACCTATTATTATCAAAATTATTTAGACATAGACTATGAAAATGAATTTGATTTAATTATTTTAATTTATTGTGATTATGCTGTTTTATCACCAAGTGAACGGATGATATTATTAAATAAAATCTTTAAAGCATTAAAAAAAGGTGGGAAGTTTATTTTTGATGTCTTTACACCAATTTATTATAAAGGAAAGACAGAAAGTACTAACTGGTCATTAAATGAAGAAGGTGGTTTTTTTAAGCCAAATCCTCATTTATGTTTAGAAGCACATTATATTTATGATAATAATATCCGTTTAAATCAGTTTGTTGTTATTGATGAAAAAGATAATATTGATGTATTTAGAATATGGGATACATATTTTACAAAAGAAACTCTAACAAATGAAATCAAATCAATTAATTTTAAAAATATTGAATTTTATTCAGATGTTTGTGGAAAACCATATGATCTTCAACATGAAACTATGTGTATTGTCTTAGAAAAATAGTTAATTATCAATTTCAATTATTACCATGGATAATTCTTCTTGAGATAACAAAATCTAAGATTAGGTCATTATCTTAATTACTTCAAAGACAAGGAGGAATTTCATGAGAGAAGGTTTAATTCCAACTATACTTGGTACTGGTGTTACCGCTACAGGTATCGCAATGAAAGCTAGAAGCATGAAAAAAAATATGAACATGACAAACAATTTAATGCCAGTGATTGCTGCAGGTGTTATCGGATTTGGATTGGCACATGTTTTATTAGGTACCATTGATTTATTTGAACACAGATAATTAAGACCTATTAGAAGTAGGGGTTAACACCTTTGCTTCTTTTTTACGTTTTTCATCTAAAAAATAGGCTACTTCCATAAATAAATATTAACAATGAGAAGGTACACTTTAATTTTGGGATTATTTATAAATTTCTTTATAAAAACTAGTTATTAAATGATATACTCTTACAAGTATTGAATTGAATAAAATAAATTAACAATGTATAATAATTTATAGAAAGAGGGTATTTTTAATGGTAATAAATTGAGTAAGGTGGTGTGAGAGTTTAGATTCAGTATTATTATTAGGGACAATATTTAAATACTAAAAACAATTTTTTGCTCTTTCAAAAGTTATAAGGGAGAGAATAATGAAAAAATATTTATGTAAAGGAATACGTAGCAAACAAATTCTAACTTTATCAAATTTTGTAATTAGGTTCAAAAAATTCTTTACATTCCTGAAGTTGGATGGACAGCACTCTGCAATTAAAAGAGGAACAGAAATTCTGAATATGATAGATTATTTTAGTTAGGAGACATTAAATGAGCAAAGTAATTAAAGGTGATGTTTTTGAGTTAATAACTCCTAAAGGGAAATTATTTATTCAAAATATAGATCAAAAACCTAAAGAACCAAATCTTGTTAGAATATTACAAAGGTTTCATATTGAAGAATCACTTGAAGTAAATAAATTAGTTGAAGAACCAGAACAATTTTCAATATTTTTCGCTTTACGTTTCGCATTGAAAAAAGGAATAGTAAGAAAAGTTGGAAATTTTAATATTCCTAATTCTTACAATATTCCAACTGAGATGCGAACACCAGTAGTAGATAAAAATGGAAAGTTAAAGCATTGGCATATTGTAGATGTTGAAACACTTGTAAGGAAAAGAGTAGATAAACTTTCTGATACACAAAAAAAACTTTCTCCACATGAGATTTGGAATGATACTTTATTAATTGAAAGATTAGTATCGGGATGGACATTAGAAAATTGGAAAGAAGATTAGTCATTAAAGTCATGACATTTACGTGTTATGGTTTTTTTATATGCAAGAGAACCTAATTAACTTACTTCTCTCTGCATTTTCAAACAGTTTAATCAAATTATACGGGTAGTAATTCTAATTAAGTAGAATTGAAATCTATATGGAAGATATTGTTAGTTATTTTTTGAAAGTCTACTTTAAAATTAGCGCTTAAAATGCATATATGATAATGAAAAGATCAAATTTCATAAAACAATGATAATAACACTTTATACACTTAGTACTATTACTATAGTATAGATAAATTAATCATATATTAAACTGATTAAAAAGTACTTAAATAGTAAAAAGGAAGCAATCATTGTTTTAATTGGAGCTACTATCGATTCCGAGTAATTAATATAAGAGGTTATAAATAATGCTTTACAAGCGTTGTTAATGGCATTTAATATTGTTCGTAAAATAATTACCAATAATTAGGAGGAAAGAAATGGAGAAGGTTTACGGCTATGTCCGTGTTAGTACTTCAATTCAAGTTGAGAAAGGATTTGGATTAATAACACAGGAAGATAGTATTAAGAAATACTGCCAAGAATACAATTTAGAATTAGTATGTGAAAGTATTTGGATATGAAATTTTCATCTATTTTCTTACTTATTATTTTTTAGAAACTATTGGTATAAACTACAATATATGGTAATATTTAACTATATAATAACTTTATTAGTTTAACAAATAACTTATAAAGTTAAATTAAGGCTATACTTAATATTTCAATATTGTAACATCAGTCTATTGAAAGAAAAGTTTTTATTCGCTAATAATAGCGATTAATATAAAGAAATTTATTGAATACAAATACTATCATACAAGGAGGAAATATATGCAGGTTTTTAATAAGGAAATGGTCAATATTGGTGGAGTTGAACAGTTTATTCAAGTTACAGGTAATAATGAAGAAAATCCTTTGTTACTTATGTTACATGGCGGGCCTGGCGCACCATTTAGTGTTTTAATGCAAGCTTTACCAAAAGAGTATGAAGAAAACTTTTTAGTTGCTCATTGGGATCAAAGAGGAGCAGGAAACTCATATCATGATAACATCTTAAAAGAAACAATGAATATTGAACAAATTATTAGTGATGCATCCGAAGTAGTTGATTATTTACTAAAGAAATATCAGAAAGACAAAATATTTCTTTTAGGGATGTCTTGGGGATCGGCTATCGGGGTTCAACTAGCCAATCAAATTCCTGAAAAATTATATGCTTATATTGGAACAGGCCAAATGGTCGATACGAATAAGTCTGAAATAATAAGTTATGATTTTTTACTTAGTGAAGTTAAAAAGTTAAAAAATGAAGAAGCAATACAAGACCTAGAAAGAATTGGTAGACCACCATATAAAGATTGTAATGATTTAATTGTCCAAAGAAAATGGTTTGTAGGATTAGGATATGGCGAACGAAAAATAAATACAAGTAAATTATATCAAGAATATTGTACTAGTGAAGAATTAGAAAAAATTGTTGAAGGGATTAATTTTTCAAATGAGTTATTAGATTTTGATTTAATAGATAAATTTGAAGCGAAAAATATTTTAGAATTAAAGATACCAATTTATTTGATTGTAGGGAAATATGATTATCAAACAGCATGGGAACTACAAGAGTCCTATTTTAATACAATTAAAGCACCTAAGAAAGGTTTAGTATGGTTAGAAGAATCAGGCCATTCAACGATATTTGAAGAACCTAAAGACTTTGTTTCTGAGTTGATAAAAATTAAGGAGGAAGTTGAAGATTAAGCTAGATAATCTTTAATTAATAATTTAAAGATAGGAGATAAGTATATGAAAAATGAAATTATTCCAATATCTTTAGGGAATGTTAAAGTTTATTTAATTAAGGGAGAAAAATGGGTGTTAGTAGATACAGGGTTTGCTTTTTCATACAAAATGATGCTTAAAGCAATGGAAAAGCATCAAATAAATCCAGAAGATATTTCGTTAATAATCATTACTCACAATCATTTAGACCATGTTGGTGGATTAGTGAAATTACAGAAATTAACGAATGCCAAAGTGTTGATTCATAGGTTTGATGGGGAAGATTTGAGAAATGGAATTAGTAGTGTTGTAAAACCTGTAAAGATTCTAGCTAAAATAATATTTAAATTGTTTCATGGAAAACACGTCACTTTTGAACCACATATAGAAATAGATGGTGATATGGATTTATCAGAATTTGGATTAAGTGGAAAAATTATTCATACCCCAGGACATACACCAGGGTCAGTATCAATTTTATTAGATAATGGGGATTGTATTATTGGTGATTTAATATCAGGGAATAAGAAAAAAGCAAAATTATTCTACGTTATAGATGATATTAATGAACTTAAATCAAGTTTAAAGAAGTTAATTCAATTAGGAGCAAAACGTTTTTATACATCTCACGCTAAAGTATGTGATGTTGAAGCGGTAGAAAAATTGTTAGATTAATCATTTAACTATGATAATTACTATTGAATGAACTCGTAAAATGATAGGAGTTATTAACATGGATAATATTTGGTTTATTGTTAATGTTGAGGCAGCAATTTATCAAGGTGATAAATGGTTAGTTATTAAAAGAGGAATGAAAGAGACACATGCGAAAGGGTTATTGTCACTTGTTGGTGGAAAAGTAGAAAATGCTTCTGTTGAAGCTGATGTTTTAGAGAAAACAATTAAACGAGAAATATTAGAAGAAGTAGGGATTGAAATAAAGGATGATATTGAATATCTTGAAAGTAAAGCCTTTGTAACTGATGAAGGGAATGCTGTTGTTGATGTCGTCTTCTTATGTCAATATAAAGCTCTAGAAGCAAGAGTGATTGATTCAAATGAGGTAGAAAAAGTTTACTGGAAGACAAAAGATGAAATATTATCAGATGATAAAGCTCCAATTTATCTTAAAGAAATTATTATAAAAGCAGATAAATTAAGAATCAATAATAAGAGAGATTGGTTATGATATCTTATGGTAGGAGTATCCGCTGGTTTAATCATTATAAAGATGAAGTCAAATTCTCTAAATTAAATGGTTTTGATTTTATGCAAGTTTGGTATTTTAAAGGTGACATAATAGTAGATCGTATAGAAGTAGATAAAAAAGAATTTATTAAAAAATGCCGTTTTCCAATTATTTTTCATGCTGTTTTTGATATTTCTGATTTTGATGAGCACGTTCCTAAATTATTTGAAATATTAACTTATTTTAATCATCATGAAGTTATCATCCATCCGATTTGTGAAATCGAAATAATTACTTCTGAAACTATTTATAAACTAGCTGGAAATGTTAAAAAAGCAAATGAAATCTTCAGTAAAGAAGGAATTACGCTTTATATAGAAAATAATAGTCGATTAGACCCGATTAATTATCATGCAGAAGAGGTTGAAATTTTATTTTCTATAAATCCAACAGTAGAATTTTTATTAGATATTGCTCATATTGATAGCTATGAACATCTGAAGAAATTAGTTAATATTAAAATGCCCAAAATGCTTCATATTAGTGATAAGCATTTTAATAAAATCCATGAACATTTACCAATTGGCCATGGTGATTTAGATTATCAATTCATTTTTACTGATATACTAAAAGATTTTCAAGGTAAAATAATTTTTGAAATAGTTGATGAGGATAACTTAATTAAAAATTCAAAAAACTTTATTAAAAAGATAATAGATATGAAAAATCAACATTAACTTAAATGTTGATTTTAATATTTTGTAACAATAGTTAACAAATTTTATTAATGCAATTGCTAATTGAATATATCAACTGTTAATTTATTGTCAAAATAATGATGTACTATTATACTAGAGTTAGTAAAAATGGGAGGTATATTATGGATTATAAGAAAATCGGGAGTTTATTAGCAAGTTTAAGAAAAGAAAAGTCATTAACTCAAACCAATTTAGCGGATATATTAAACGTTACCCATCAAGCGATTTCAAGATGGGAAACAGGAGAAAGTATTCCAGATGTGCAAATGTTAATTAATCTATCTATGTTTTATAATATTACTGTTGATGAGATATTAAAGGGTGAATTAAAAGAAAGTGATGAACCTTCAACTTCATCTGAATCAATTATTAATAAAGCGAAAAAAATGATCATTATCGCATTTTCACTCGTACTTGGTGGTTCGGTTTTCTTTTATGGGATTACTTGGGTAGCCTATAAAGAGATCCTTGGATTTATGGTTCAATTAGCATTTTTAATTGGTAGTGGTGTTATCTTTGTATTAAGTTATCAGGATATGAATACCTATTTATTAAATGTGAAAGAGACAAATAAAAGATTAACTATTAGTGTCTATTTAAAAAAAGTGATTATGATTTGGTTCACTATAGTGATCCTTTCACTTGGCTTATCACTTCCTTATCTTATATTTGACAATTCTGCTTATTCAGAAAGTATTTTAAAACTTGGTTATTATCTTTCAGTTGTCCCTTATTTTATTGTTGGTAGCTTATTTCTATCCTTAGTCATTATGACTCGAATTGATAACCATTATTATCATAAGTATGAAATCAATAAAATGTTCGTTTTCAATTCAAAAGCAATAGATAAAGTTTTTAAATATATATATCCTTCTTTTATTATTGTATTATTAATTGTGAAACATAATTTATTCAATTATGATAAATTGTTCTTTTTATTAGTGTTACTTGTATTATTAATAATTGATGACTTTGTAAAAATTATACGAAGAAAAAAATATGTTATATTAAGAATTTCAAGAATAATTGTGGCAGTTGTATTTATATTATATGATATAATAACACATTCTTGGATAATAAACCAAAGTTCCCCTATATCTATATTATTATCAGGTGTATTAATAATCTATTATTTTATATCTTTTATTAAGAAGTTTAATTATTATTCTATTAATCAAAAAATTAATTTATTATGTCAATTAACGTCTTTCACTTTATTTATTATTACATTAGTTTCCTTGTATTCAACTTTAAAATGTATTTATGATAGTATTTATTACTTTTCTATTAAAAACCAATTTTGTTATTATTATATTTTCCTTTATATCTTTATTGATTATATTTGTAGAATCTACATGAATAAAACAAATGAATAATCATTATATAAATTAATTTATTGTATAATTCTAAATATTAGTCTATAATATTTTATATAAGGGGTGATTAATATGAAAAAGTATGTGTTAGAAGATGGATTTGAGGCAATTGAAGCCAGTCAAAATGAATTTGGGAAATATCATACGATTTATAAATTAGGAACAAGTAATGTTTGGTTTCCTATGAATATGCAAAGTTGTATGAATCTCTATGCAGGGTTTGAAAATCCATATTGGATGAACTTAAATGGAATACGTATCGGTGGCGCGTTAATTGAACCTAATTGGTTTGGGTTATATTTTGTAATTTCACCTTTTGAGGATGAATATAAACTATTAAAACAACTATTAAAACTTGTTAAAAAATATCTGATCCAAAAAAACCAAATCGCTTACGGTATTCATCATCAATCGGTTCCTTTCTTAAAGACTAAAAACAGGTGAACTTAAAAATTGAACAAATGGAAAAATTAATGATTTGTGCTACTAAACCTTATGAGATTACATGGAATGAAAAAGTGTATTGTGATACGGTTAAAGAAAGTGAACTTAAAGAAATGATTAACTTATATTATTCAGTTTATAGTAAAAGTCATGTTCAAAGCGTTGCAAGACAAAAATATGAATATTATGATGCTCTTTTAAAAGAACAAATTAATGATATCGATTGTGATTATTCAAGTATAATCCATGATTCAAAAACACATGAAATCATCGCAGTTTGCTTAGTTCAAGAATGGGAACAACTTCCCTATATTTTAGATATCGTTGTAAATCCGATGTATCAGAATCAGGGAATAGGAGAAATGATGATAAAGAAAGTCTTGCATAGGGCTAAAGATAAATATCCTGCGATTCGTTTAAGTGTTAATCCAGGAAATCCTGCTGAATATTTATATCATAAACTAGGGTTTATTGGTGGCACAATTACTTACAAGTTAAAATATGAGAATTAAAACACAGTTATTGTGTTTTTTTCATTTTTATTTGAAATTATTAGGAAAACCCCTTTACTTTTACCTTACGTCAACTGATATAATTAGTTAAGATTCATTTCTTATGGAGGTATTTCATGACAGAAGTTAAAGCGATAAGTACAATATGTGAAACATATAATATCACCAGTCGTACGCTGAGATATTATGAAGAAATTGGATTAATTACTAGTATTCGAAAAGGAGATGGTAATTACCGTTGTTATGATGAAGAGATGATTAGTCGTATTGAACAAATTCTTTTAATGAGAAGATTATCCTTATCTGTTAAGGAAATCCAAAGTATCTTAACCACAAACAATATCAATGAGACACTTAATATATTTATGAATAAATTAAATATGCTTAAAGAAGATCTGATTAAAAATGTATCAGTCATTAATGATATTGAGAAGATGATAAGGCTAATTCAGATGAATCGAAATTTAAATCATTTTAGTACTTTAAATAAAGTACTAACAATGGATAATAAGAAAACAGAAGATGTTACAGGAGATATATTAGATAATAGTGATTTATTAAATAAATGGAATATAAGAATCATTAGATTACACCCGATGAGAGTTGCTTATTATGTAGCCCATAGTAAGCAACCTGAAGATGATGCTTGGAAGGTAATAACAAAATGGGTTGAAAAGAACCAATTAGATCAATTATTTACCACGAGATATTTTGGATTTAATAACCCAAATCCAACCAATTTATCAAGTATCTATGGATATGAGGTGTGGATAACAGTAGATGAACAGGTTAAAGAAAGTGAAGAAATCAAGATTAAAACTTTTCCAGGTGGACTTTATGCGGTAATGACATCTAATATAGTTGATATCGTAAAATCTTGGCGTAAGATGTATGACTTAATCGATCAAAGTAAGAATTATCAAGTTGGGAAAAGATGGCTTGAAGAACATTTAATTTTAGAGGATACAACATGGAATCAGAATTTCCAAGTTGATCTATATTGCCCATTAATATTAAAGGAGGATTAAATGAATATTAAATTATTAAAAGCATCTGTTGAAGATGCTAAAGAGTTAACAGAGGTTTCAATAACAACATTTGATGATGATTCAAGAAGGTTTTTTAATAGGGATGCAGGAGGGCCTCCTGGGTATGACTCAATTAAAGAACAAGAAAAGCGAATAAATGAACAAATCTACTATAAAATATGCGATGATGAAAAAATAATTGGAGCGACAGTATTAACTAAACAGGATGAACTTCATATGGAATTATCTGCGATCTTTATTATGCCTCAGTATCAAGATAAAGGAATCGGTCAAGATATAATTCAAAAATTAGAAGAGTTATACCCAAAGGCAAAAAAATGGTCTTTAGATACACCAAGTGTATGTGTTAGAAATCATTATTTATATGAAAAGTTAGGGTATCAAAAAGTGAATGAAATGATGTTAGACCAGAAAACTAATCTTAAACTATATTTTTATGAGAAAAATATCGGTTAAGAATAAGATATCTATTAATATAGGAAGATGGCTTATAGATAAGTCATCTTCTTATATTTTTTGATAAATTAATTATGAAATATTATAGATTTTATAATTTCCTTGTTATATAATAACAATGTACTTTTAAAATTGGAGGGAGAATGATTATGAAACCAGTTTTTAGACATAGTCAGTTATATACTTTTTTACTTGTTTGTCATTACGAATCATTAGAAAAGAAAATATTAGATTGTGGTGCAGGGGGACAAACACCACCACTCGCTATTTTTAAAGAGCATGGGTTTGAAACTTATGGAATTGATATTAGTGATGATCAAATAAAACGTGCAAAAGAATTTGAAGAAAAACATCAGATGACATTAAATATTGAAAAAGGAAATATGTTATCGATTCCTTTTGAAGATGAATCTTTTGGTTGTGTCTATTCTTATAATTCAATATTTCATTTAAGTAAAGAAGATATTCGTAAAGCTATTCAAGAAATTCGTCGTGTGTTAAAACCAGGTGGAATGGCATTCATCAATTTTGCATCTTCAAATGATGATAGAGCTACTTATGGAAAGAAAGTAGGAGAAGGTGAATATCTTCAAGATGAACACGGTAATGAAGATGTTCTTCATAGTTACTTTGCTGAAAATGAAGCAGAAGATTACTTTGAGGGCTTTAGAATTTTTGTAAAGGAAAATCGGATTAAAAATATATTTAGAGACAATATGAAAATAACCAGGGGTTATATTGATTATATAGTAGTGAAAGAGTAATTTTATAACTAGGATAAATAAGACATTTATTGGAGTTAATCCAATAAGTGTCTTATTTTATTATTTTAAAATAAATCAATAAAAAGACTTGACATTTATCTTATATACTAATATACTTAATTACATAAGTAATTAACCAAATAAGGAAGGAGATTTGATATGCAACTTGACTTTCAGAGTGAAAAACCGATATACATTCAATTAGCAGAAGCAATAGAAGATGATATTTTAAATGGAATTTATGAAGAAGAGCAACAGATAATATCCACAACAGAGATATCAATTCATTTAAAAATAAATCCAGCGACCGCTGGGAAAGGTGTTAATTTACTTGTTAGTGAAGGAATACTGTATAAAAAAAGAGGTGTTGGTATGTTTGTATTAAAAGGAGCGAAAGAAAAAGTGTTTATTAAAAGAAAAAAAAGTTTTTATGATAACTATATATTATCATTACTAGATGAAGCATCAAAATTAAACATAAAGAAAGAAGATATTATTGATATGATAGAAAGGGGAAATTGTGATGAGTAAAATAGTCGTTCATTCATTAACAAAACAATATGGTGATATTGTTGCGCTAAATGATGTGAATTTAAAATTAGAACCAAATAAAATTTATGGTTTATTAGGAAGAAATGGTGCAGGGAAGAGTACACTTTTAAATCTAATGACTAATAAGTTATTTCCAACTTCAGGTGAAATCTTAATTGATGATGAAAGTGTTATTGAAAATGATTGTGTTTTAAATAAAATATTTTATATGGTAGAAAAAAACTTATTCCCACTAGGATATAAAATTAAAGAAATATTTAAATGGACAAAAGAGTTTTATCCATCATTTGATTTAGATTACGCGAAAGAATTATGTGATAAATTTGGTTTAGATACGAAATTAAAAATAAAAGCATTATCAACAGGCTATTTAACAATATTTAAGGATATTTTAGCGTTAGCCTCTCAAGCAGAAATTCTACTTCTTGATGAACCCGTATTAGGACTTGATGCTAATCATCGTGACTTATTGTATAAAGAGATCATCAGTAATTTCATTGAACATCCTAAAACAATATTAATTTCAACTCATTTAATTGATGAAGTGGCAGATATATTAGAGGAAGTCATTATAATAAAAGAAGGAAATATTATTGTACAGAATTCAGTTGAAAAACTATTAATGAGTGCTTATAGAATATCAGGTGAAGCTAGTAGAGTCGATGAATATTTAAAAAACAGAAAGCATGTTGGTGCTGAAACAATGGGTAAATATAAATCAACTACCGTGTTAGAAGATATAAAAGATAAAGATATGAAATTAATCAATGAACTTGATTTAGAAGTTTCTAAAGCACCACTTCAAAAATTATTTATAAGTTTAACGAATTAAAGGAGGTTTTATAAATGAAAGATATTTTAAAAGTGACAAAATATCAATTACAAGATTTTAAAAAAGCAATCATCGTCTATTATGCGATTATATATACTTTTGCATTGTGTTTATTGTTAGTAAAATATATTTTTGATGGATCAATCACAATTAGTGGGTTTGGATCAATCACCATGATTTTCTTATTTGTCGCAGGACTGAATAGTTTTAAATCAGATTTTAAGTTTATGTCAGCGTTTAATGTGTCTAGAAAGAGATTTTTCTTATCTAGTATCATCACATTTGCAGGTGTTTCTTTATTAATGGCATTTATAGATGTTGTTACGAATCAAATACTAAATCGTTTAATCACATTTGAAGGTTTTTATAATTCCATCTATCATAACCAATATTTTGTGATGGACCTAACATGGACATTTTCAGTGTTCTTATTTACCCTTGGTGTTGGCTTCTTCATTACGATGTTATATTATGTGTGTAATAAATTAATGAAAACAGTGGTATCACTTATGCCAGTTTTGATCATTATTCTATGGTCAATAATAAGTTATTTAACTAATGGTAAGTTAATGAAGATTACAAGTAATGTGTTTAATTTTATGGCAGGAGAAACAACAAATTCATATATGGCCGTATTAAGTTTATTACTTGGTTTTGCATTATTTTCATACTTTAATTATTTATTGATAAGGAAAATGATAATTAGAGATTAATGGTTTAGGACGCTTTTAGCGTCCCTTTTTAAATTATAGGGGTTAATATGTTCAAAAATAGGCTGAAATCATGATTAAAATAATAGGAAAATAAAAATAAAATTAAATTTATTATAATATAGTATTTACAATAGTGTACGATAAATAGTATAATACTAACAGGAGGTGTCGTAGTGGAATTAAGTAAAGAAACTGAAATTTATGATAGTTTAGTTCAAGAACTAAGAAGAGGAACAATTGTCCTTAGTGTATTAAGTCAATTAGAAGAGCCACAGTATGGTTATTCACTTGTCACCCTTCTTGATGAAAAAGGACTATCAATTGAACCAAGTACTTTATATCCTTTGTTACGACGATTAGAAAAGCAAAAATTATTAGTCAGTCATTGGGATACAGAGGGTACAAAACCAAGAAAATATTATGAGTTGAGTGAGTTAGGTAAAAAAGTATATAAAAGATTATGTGATCATTGGTTTGATATGGTTAAAACAATGAATAATCTTATTTAAGAAGGAGTGATTTAATTATGAAATTAATCGATCAATATGTTTATGCGGTAGTTAGTAAATTACCAGAAAAACAAAGGGCTGATATTGCTGAAGAAATAAAAACACTGATTGATGATATGAAAGAAAAATATGCTGATGAAGTTGATGAAGAAAAGAAAGTTGAAAAAGTACTTTTAGAATTAGGTGATCCTAAAAAACTTGCTGAGCAGTATTTAGATCAAAAACGATATTTAATTGGACCTAAAAATTTTGCTAATTATATATTTATGTTAAAAGTAGTTTTCGGTTCTGTATTATTAGCGGTTACCATCGCTTCATTCGTTGAAGCAGTTTTAAATACAGATAATAATTTTGTATCAGATATATCTTCATATTTTACAATGTTAATATCGGGATTACTACAAGGGTTTACTTGGGTTACAATTATTTTTGCGGTATTAGAATATCAAGGAATTGTATTTGATGAGAAGAAAGATGAGACATGGGATCTAAAAAGTTTATCTCCTATTCCAAATAAAAAGGCAGTTATTTCACCAGTAGAATCAATTGCAAGTATATTCTTTATAACAATATTTACATTTATTTTATTTTTCATTCCAGATGTAATAGGCGCTTATATTCCGGAAAACAATGAAACCATTATGATTCCACTATTTAATTTAGATAATTGGGAAAATTTTAAATATTTGATTTTAGGGATATTCTTTATCGGTATATTACGAGAAATTTTAAAACTTATCTATGGTAAATGGAATCTTCAATTAGCCATTTATTATTCGTTATTGACAATTGTATCAATGGTTTTATTTATTGTTACCTTTTCTAATCCAGATATCTGGAATGCTAATTTTGTTTCAGAAGTAAAAGAACTAATGGATTTAGATGTTAATTTCACGGTGAGTACACAAAATGGTATTGGTGTTTTTATTATGGTGGTTGTTATAATTAATGTAATTGAAATAGCTACATCAATGTATAAAGGGTTAAAATATAATATTTCTAAATAATAGAGGATTATGAATAAAGAAAAACGGTTTTAATTGATAAAACCGTTTTTTTAATCATTTAGTCATTAACAATATTTAATTTAACATTATCAATGTATATTTCACCTGTAGGGCTATTGCCATTATCTTGACCAAACATAAGTCTAAGATTAGCGTTTGTTGATGATAATAGTGGGGTAAAGGTAAAAGAAATCTGTTGCATTTCTCCATCTTGTATACCAACATTTATTGTTTGGGTATCTAATATGACTCCTAATACTTGAAGAGTTGGATTTAATTCTACAATATCGATTGAAAAGAAGGTATTAGCAGTTCCACTAACTAATAAAGAAATTTCATAGGTTTGATTACTATCTAATTCCAAATTAGGTTTATATATATTTGGTGAAGATAACATGGTTGATGCTGAGGTCATAATCACTTGCATTCTTTTCAAATCTGGGTCAATTATAAATCTAACATCTGATGGATAATCAGCATAAGTTGCATGGCTCCAACCTACCATATTATCAGTAAAGTCACCGTTTGTTAATAGGTTATCAGATTCATCTTCAGGATACATTACAACAACACGTCTATCAACAGAGAAGATTTCATTGTTTTCATAGTGTGTTTGATAGGTAACGATATGAACACCTAATGGTAATACATCACTTTCTTCGTTTGTTTGTACGGTAGAAGTGATATCACCTTGAGTAGAAGAAGTAAATGTTACGCCATCAAGGGCATCAAAAGATTCTCCTAAATAAACATGGGCATCTTCTAATCCTACATAAGTAATTACTTCATCATTTGAACTAGTTTCAGTATCAGTTTCATCACAACCAACTAAAAAGCAAAGTATAAAAAACATAATGCATATAAAGATTTTTTTCATATAAATAAACTCCCTTTCAAGATTATTTAATCCGATTAGTATAATATAATGATTGTTGAGTCGAAATATGTACTTTAATGTCATATTAATTTATGAATTGATGTAGTTTTTAGTTAGATATTTGTGAAAAAATTGATTAGTTACAAAAGTACTGTAAAAATAGAATTAATTTGTTATAATGAAGTGACAAAAGATAATTAATCCTAATAAAAAAGGATGATATATATATAATTAAATAATTTAGGAGGGTTTTAAAATGGAGAAAGTATTAAAATCTAGAAAAGAAGTAGACCAGTCACTGACATGGGATTTGACGGCCATATTCAAAACAGAGGATGATTATCATCAGGCTGTAAAAGAAATGGAAAAAATCGCACATGAAATTGAAGACAACTATAAGGGAAGATTGGATTCACCAGAAAGTATTAATTCTTGTTTAGACAAAATGAAAAAGTTTGTACAATTACAGATTTTAGCCTCAACTTATGCTAGTTTATGGGTAGCTACTGATCAAACGGATAATGAGAGTAATAGTAGATATATGAAACTCATGAATATTTTATCAAGTTTAGAAAGTAAGTTGAGTTTTGTTAATAGTGAAATAATAGAAGCAGATGAATTTGTGATTAATGAAGCGATTAAGCAATCACATGAAAATAGTAACTATTTACAAGAAATTATGAGATCTAAAAAACATTCACTTAGTCCAGATGTAGAAAAGGTATTATCTTCATTATCACCAACATTTGATTCTTTCTACACGATTTATAATCAAGCAAAGCTTGCTGATATGGACTTTGATAAATTTCAGGTAGATGGAAAAGATTATCCACTTAGTTTTGTTTTATTTGAAAATGATTGGGAGTATGAAGAAAATACTCAAATTAGAAGAGCTGCTTTTGATGCATTCTCTAAAAAATTAAGAGAGTATCAAAACACATTTGCGGCAGTTTATCAAGCACATATCCAACAAGAAAAAATAATTACATCACTTCGAGGGTTTGATTCTGTATTTGAGGGTTTATTATTTAGTCAAAAAGTAGATAGACCATTGTATGATAGACAAATAGATATTATTATGGAAAAATTAGCACCTCATATGAGAAAGTATGCGAAATTAATTCAAAAGGTTCATAAATTAGATGAAATGACTTTCGCTGATTTGAATCTTGTTGTAGACCCAAGTTATGAACCAGATATTACTGTTGAAGAATCGAAAAAATATATTGAAGAAGCCTTATCTGTATTAGGTGATGATTATTTAGAAATGATTAAAAGAAGTTATAAGGAACGTTGGATTGATTTTGTACAAAATAAAGGAAAATCTACTGGTGCATTTTGTTCAAGCCCATATGGGGTCCATCCATATGTTTTAATCTCTTGGTCAGAAAAAATGCGTGAAGTATTTGTTTTAGCACATGAGTTAGGTCATGCTGGTCATTTTAGTTTATCACAAAAGAATCAAAACGTATTTGATACAAGACCATCTTTATATTTTATCGAAGCACCTTCTACAATGAATGAGATGTTAATGTCACATTATTTGATAAAAACAAATGATGATAAAAGATTTAGAAGATGGGTATTATCATCCATGATTAATAGAACCTATTATCATAATTTTGTTACCCACCTATTAGAAGCAGCATATCAAAGAGAAGTGTATAAAATTATAGACCAAGGTGGAAGTATTCATGCAGCGAAATTAAATGAATTAATGAAAGAAGTACAAGAAAAATTCTGGGGCGATTCAGTTAGAATGAATGAAGGGTCTGAACTTACCTGGATGAGACAACCACACTATTATATGGGATTATACCCTTATACTTATAGTGCTGGACTTACGATTTCTACACAAGTAAGTAAAAGAATTTTAGAAGAAGGTCAAAACGCAATTGATGATTGGAAAGAGGTATTAAAAGCAGGTGGAACAAAGACTCCAGTAGAACTTGCAAAAATGGCTGGTGTTGATATTACTACAGAAAAACCACTGCTTGATACGATTGAACACATTGGAAATATTATTGATGAAATCATTTCTTTAACTGAAGAGTTAGAAAAATAAATAATTAATAAAGGTATCCAACTAATAATGGATTATATTTATATAAGGATACTACTATTTATGCAAATCAAGGAGAATTCGGAGGTAAATTAACCTTTTATACGAATGATAATTTGCCTTCCTTATTAGATACATTTGAAGATATGCTACCATAAGAAGGGGGATATGTATGGATAAGATTAAATTATTCTTACAATTTCTTATAATATTATTAATAACTGTTTTCACTTATCATAATTTTGCAAATGTTATTTTAATTTTAATTTGTACTTTTGTTTATTGTAATATCATTGTATTATTTAATAGAAATGTTAAAATAAACTATAAACGATATATATTTTTTGTTTTTATATTTTCTATATTTCTATGTATATTATTAGTTTTTAAAAATCAAATTATAACACTAGGAAAGTATCGAGATATCACATACTTTAATATCTCATTTTGTCCACCAGTTATTTTATTATTGTATCTATATAATGTCTTATTAAAAAAAATACAATAATGGATATAATATTGAATAACCAATAGCGATTTCTTAAGAATATGAATTTTATTGTAAAAGAGATTTCGAAAAAGAAAAAATCCTAATACAAATAATGAAAGAAAAAAATAATACCTTAGAAAAAAATAAAGAGTGAGTAATAGTAAACTCACTCTTTTTAAGTTTTCATTCTTGGCAACGTGTGGTGCAGGAAAAACTGCAGTTTTTTTATACATTATAAAAACAAGTGAATATGTGTTTAAATATAAGTCTGTGGCACGAATTTGGCACGATTAAATTGGTATTACCCATAAAATAAAAGAAACCACGGTATAATTTAACGTGATTTCAGCATTTTTCGGACACTAGAACATAAATAATATAAGCATAGAAATTACCGCCATCTCCACTATTGAAATCCACGACAATGTGTCGTGGATTTTTTGCGTCGATTTTTTTATAACTGCCACTTAGTAGACGATATTACTTATTATATTGAATACGAAAAAATATTAAAAAATTCGAATTTATCTTGCATATACCTAACAGGTATGTTACTATTAGGTATAAAGGGGGGTGAAAAAATGCAATTTGTAATATTAGGATATCTTATGGTAATGTCTTTAAGTCAATATGATATAAAAAAGACTTTGGAGCAGAAAGTATCTCCTTTTTATTCAGCTAGCCTAGGAAGTATCCAACCGGCACTAAAAAAACTTCTGGATAAGGGATTAATTACTGTTGAGAAACAGGTACACAATGGACGGATGAGGAACCTTTATACGATTAAAGATGAGGGAAAAGCTTACTTTAGAAGCGCAATGCTCAAAGAAATACCTGAAAGAAAGATTGAAAGTGATGTATTTATAAGGATGTATTTTTTGGGTGTGTTAGACATTGAGGATAGGTTACTGTGCCTAAAGATGATGTCAAGAGTATGTCAGTCAATGACCACTGAGTATACACAGTATGAGGAGTTATTAAAAGGATATTTCTCTGGTGAGCAAGAACCTTTAGAATACTATGGAATGAAGACCCTACATATTGCAATTAAACAATTTAAAATTGCTAATATTGAGCTTGCTAAGTTACTTGCTGAGGTAGAGCAAGAATTATTTATTAATAAGGAGGAATAGTATGCTAATTCAGGTTCAAGAGGTAACAAAGGTTTTTAAGCGGAAAGGATATAGGGTGATAGCTAATGATAATATATCTTTTGAAATGGATAGGGGAGAAGTCTTTGGATTACTAGGGCATAATGGAGCAGGAAAGACAACAATAATTAATCAGATTATGGGGTTATTAAAGCCAACACAAGGTGACATCTTTATAAATGGTAAGTCTGTGGTTCGTTCACCAAAATTTGCGAGACAACTTTGTTCGGTTCAACCACAGTCCCAGATTCCGCTTAATGAAATGACTCCCAAAGCAGCGGTAACCATCATGGGTGAAATGAGGGGGTTAGATAAGGACACAGTTAAAAGGCGTAGTGATGAGCTGTTTGAGAGCCTTGGTATAACTGAATGGATTAACAAGCCAGGTGAAACATTATCAGGTGGTGTTAAAAGACTAACTGCATTCTGTATGGCAGCAATTGCTCCTGGGGAACTGGTGATTTTAGATGAGCCAACAAACGACGTGGATCCAGTTAGGCGAAGGTATCTATGGGATTATATCAGAAATATTACAAAGGACGGAACCTCGGTCATTTTAGTAACCCATAATGTCTTAGAGGCAGAAAAAGTGGTAGATAGGGTTGCCATTATGGATAAAGGTAGTTTTGTAACCCATGGGAATATAGGTGAAATTAAGAAAAAGGTGGATAACTTGCTTAAACTAGAGATGAATGTTGTTAGAGGTTTTACAAATATTGAGTTACCAGAATGGAGTCTGTCAAATAGATTACAAAACTCTAAATTAGTTATTGAAATAGAACCTGAACATGTCCAACAATCAATAAGTTGGGTGACAAGAAAGGTTCAAGAGGGAGGAATAATCGACTATTCCATTTCGCCTGCTACATTAGAGGATATATATGTAGAGCTGACTAGAGAGGATGGGGGTGAAGCTGTATGAGTATATTCACAGAATTAAAATGTGTTATGAAAATGCAGTTTCTTAGACGTTCAGGTATGCTAACTACCTTCTCTTTGCTATTTATTTTTATGTCGTTAGGAATTATTACTGGTTTTAATTTTTTGATAGGAGATGCAACACCAGAGGCGATTTTATACCTTTCAACAGGAGCGCCTGCCTATATTTTAATTGTATGTGGATTGGTAATGCTACCTCAGCAGGTTGCAATATCAAAAGGTGATGGGTATATAGATTACCAACGTACTTGGTCTGTAAGACGCCCTGTTATTTTAATAGCAGACACAATAATATGGTTATTAATTACTATTCCAGGTATTATACTATCTATTCTATTTGCGCATTTTATGTATGACCCAGGATTCAATTTTTCATTAACAGTAGTTCCAGGTGTGTTATTTACCGCCTTGACTTGTATTGGTATAGGCTATGGAATTGCATTTTTCTGTAGGGAAGAAATAACCATGATAATTACTCAGATTATTGTTTTTGGTGCACTTATGTTTTCGCCAATTAACTTTCCTATCCAGAATCTACCAGAGTGGTTACAGTCTGTTCATAGGGTTTTGCCTATATACTCAATGGGAGAAACAATGAGGGCATCTTTGGCTCAAACGATATTCACTGCCTCTATTGGGCATTATATTAATTTGGCTATATGGTGTGTCATTGGTTTTGGTGGTTCTATGCTTGTGCTTAGTAAAAAAAATTAGTGAGCTAGGGAGGTCTTTCTGTTTTGAACCGTATTATAAGGAACGACTGTTGTTACAGAAGTAGTGGATTACAAGTGGCTCGACCCATCTCCAGTGCATTATGTAAACATGAGACAAGGTACACCCCAGGGTGGCCTGATTTCGCCAATATTAGGAAACATATATTTACACTTTGTATTAGACCTATGGTTTAAGAAAGTTGTTAAAAAGTATAGTAGAGGTGAAGCGCATATCGTCCGTTATGCGGATGATTTTGTATGTTGTTTTCAATATAAGGACGATGCTGAACGATTCTACACTAACCTGATACCACGATTAAAGAAATTTAACCTTGAAATTGCGGAGGATAAAACCAAAATCATTGAGTTTGGTCGATTTGCTGAAACAAATAGAAAAGCAAAAGGAATGAGAAGACCGGAGACATTCAACTTTCTTGGTTTTACGTTCTATTGTAGTAAAAGTATAAACGGCAAGTTTAGGGTGAAATTGAAAACTAATATAAAGAAACTGGTTGTTAAAATTAAGATAATTAAAAAGTGGATTAAAGAAAACATGCATATGGATGTAAAGGATTTTATTAAACGGATAAATCTTAGACTAGATGGACACTATCGCTATTATGGTGTAACTGATAGTTATAAAAGCATAACAACATTCTATTATGAAGTTTTAAAATGCTTTTATAAAACACCTAATCGAAGAAGTCAAAAACGAAGTTATACGTGGTGTAAATACAAACAATATATAGTACCACAAATCATGCCACCAAAACTATATGTAAGTGTGTTTTACTAACTTGAATACAGTGTGAAGAGCCGTGTGCGTTAGTTGCGCATGCACGGTTCTGAGAGGGGCATAAATAGAGATGTCTATGTCTACTCGACCCATTTAAGTAATTAATATTGACACAAATTGTGTCAATATTTTTTAAGTGTGCCAGGCATGTCTATTAACTAGGTGGTGAAAGTCCACTACACGGGAAGATGACTAAAGTGTTAGCCAAGTACAAGGGCGCCTATTGCGAAGTAGGGTCTGAAGGAAGTAGAAGGCAAAATTTTGGCTCGAGGAACACGAATCACATCAGGCGGGTATTATGGATGAGTTTGCTTAACAAAACAAAGTCCGTAGTCATCAAAGCAATAATACACGTAAATGTGGCGAGTATATGAAATGAAAGTGAATAGACTTACCCTGGGAGATCTCATGGACACGTCACGAGCGTGGTTGAAAAAGATTTATCGTGAGAAGTCAGCAGAGCCATAGTAGGGTCCAAACCGAAGGGCGAAACAGTATGTTTAATTGTAAATGTAAATTATAAGACTATATGAACAGTAGAAAATCAGGATTACCTGCCTAACTTCGATGGTATCGTAAGGAACCTAGGAGCCTTTAGGACAAACAGTATGGTCTTAACAATGAAAGGAGCAATTACTAATGGAAAATCTTCTAGAATTAATCTTAAGTAACTACAATTTAAATGAAGCCATCGCTAGAGTAGTGAAGAATAAAGGTGCTGCTGGAATTGATGGGATGAATGTTGAACAAGGAGGATTACATTTTATGAAACATGGTGATGAAATTAAAAGAGCCATAAGAAATAGAAAGTATAAACCTAACCCCGTTAGGAGAGTAGAAATACCAAAACCTGATGGTGGGGTAAGACTACTAGGAATACCAACGGTTATAGATAGAATCATTCAACAAGCCATTAATCAAGTGCTATCACCAATATTTGAGAAACAATTTAGTGACTCTAGTTTTGGATTTAGACCAAATCGAGGTTGTCATATGGCAATTGAGAGAAGTTTAATGTATTTAAATGATGGTTACAAAGTTATAGTTGATACGGATTTAGAGAAATTCTTTGATAAGGTTAACCATGATAAACTCATGCAAATATTATCTTTAACAATTAAAGATAGTGATTTAATGAGTTTGATAAGGAAATATCTAGTTAGTGGTATCATGATAAATGGAGTCGTAATAGATAGTGAGGAAGGAACACCACAAGGAGGACCATTAAGTCCATTATTATCAAATATCATGCTTAATGAACTAGATAAAGAGTTAACTAAAAGAGGATTAAGATTTGTACGATATGCCGATGACTGTAATATATATGTAAAAAGTATACGTGCAGGACAAAGAGTAATGGAGAGTATAACTAACTTTATTGAAAAGAAGTTAAAACTCAAAGTTAATCAGAGTAAAAGCAAAGTAGATTACTATAATAAAGGAATCAAATTTTTAGGCTTTGGCTTTTACTACAATCCCAGGCACAGACAAGTTAGAATCAAAGTACATCCAAAATCAATTAAAAGAATAAAAGAAAAGATTAAGAAATTAACATCTAGAAGATGGAGTATCAGTTTAGATTATCGGTTACTCAAAATAAAACAACTTATAACAGGTTGGGTTAATTATTATAAAGTAGCCGATATGAAATGGTTATTGATAAAATTAGATGAACAAATAAGATTTCGTGTAAGAATGTGTATTTGGAAAGCATGGAAAAAGATTGGGAAACGATTTAAATCCCTAAGGAAACTAGGCGCAAGTCGTCAAAAGGCTTGGGAATACGCAAACAGTAGAAAAAGCTATGCGCGAATCGCACATAGCTTTATCTTAACAACTACGATTACAAATAAAAGATTAGAACATCGTGGTCTAATATCAATTTCTTAAAATATTTCATTAAAAACTTCTCCTTTTTCTTAAAAATTTTATGCAATTTTAATTTTACCATAATTAACCATTATGGTAGTTATGTTCCGAGTTCTGGGATAGATTCTGAGAAAATTTCTACATTATCTGGAATGGGAATTAATGATTTCGGGTTTAGATTGAATTTAAATATAATTCCAGATCCTTCAACTTATATAATAAAAGTGTACCCACATAACAACAGTAGTACAGGCAATTATACTATAAATATTAATAATATTGATCTTCATATATCAAAG
Source organism: Mycoplasmatota bacterium (assembly GCA_018394295.1). Classification (NCBI taxonomy): domain Bacteria; kingdom Bacillati; phylum Mycoplasmatota; species Mycoplasmatota bacterium. Next base: position 2,522,187 of record CP074573.1, on the reverse strand, counting down.
GATTCATGGGTACATATGTATCCAGATTCAACGGTTTTAAATACATTTACTACAATAGGGGAAGACCTTGTTATAGATCCTGAAACTGGTTCAGGTTATTATAAATACTCTTATTATGATATTGATGGCGTGAAAATATATACTGCTTTTTATCAATGGGAGCTAGAAACTTATCAAGAAGGTGGTAAACATAATACTTATATTGGAGTAATATTTACTCATTCAGAAATATATGTTTACGACCCGCTCAAAAGATCAATAAATTGGTTTGCTCATGAAATTCGTGGCAAATTAACAGATATTAAACTGACATTTAATTCAGAACAATACATTCAAAATTTCTCTATTTTTGATGAGACATCATCTGAAGGTATTAAGAGTAATATATATGATGTTGGTATTGTGTATGCAAAAAATTATTTATTATCAATACCTATGACAATAGTAGAAGCTGCTATAGAAAATGGAGAATATACTTATCAATCACATGTATTCAAGTATCAAGATAAATATTTCGAAACAAATGATGTAAATAGATTGAAAGATAATAATGTGTATTCAATGGCATTTGTTACAGGAAATAATCAATACTTGAAAATGAACAAAGATTCTGTTTCACCAAGTGAATTTATAAAAAAGAGACAATCACATTTAAAAATGAATGTGGTTACTGAATATCCAGTGTTATCTTTTGATTATAATATTTCATTCAAATTACTGCTTGAAGCAAGTATCATTCCACATGATTACTTACAATATAAATTTGAAAATGGAAAGTTACAACATTCATATCATTAAATAATATTTTACTATAGGAAACTATGTAAAGGAGATAAGTAATGCGTAAATTAATTGCCCATTATATATATGTTTTAATTGCAAGTATACCTCTTAGTATATTGTATGCTTTCATTAATAAATTAAAAATTTTTAATCCAATCTTCATAGTTACAATAATAACTTTAATAATTATTTGTGTCTTATTTATATATATTTCAGTTAATCTAGCTAAAAAGATCCCATCATATTCTCTTGGAAAATATAGAAATAAACTCTATTTTTGTTTTATATTGCTATCTTTATTACCATTAGCAAGTAATATATATTTAGATTTGAGAGTCTATAAAATCAATTCAATGAATGATTTCTTTAAGATAGAATGGAACCCAGGTGGGAACTACTATTTAGGAAATGATATAGATTTCAACGATTTTACGACTACTAAAGGGTATGTGATACCAGAATTTACAGGTACTTTAGATGGTAATGATAAGACAATCAACAATTTACGATATCCATTATTTTATAAAGTTAAAGATACTAGGGATAATAGTGGTATTGTTAAAAATCTTAATTTACGAAATGTTAATATAAAGATAGAGGATAGAAGATTTGCTGCAGGAGCTGTAGCGTTACAAAATTGGGGCACTATCATAAATGTACACGCTATTGGGGAAGTAGAGGGTATTGAAAAAGTTGGTGGATTGGTTGGAATAAATAATTCAGTGATTGAACAATCCTCTTTTAAAGGTATAGTTAGGGGTAAATATTTCACTGGTGGAATTGCAGGGATAAATCACGTAAATATTAGAACAAGTTATACTGAAGCGAAAGTAAATGGAGTGGATATCGTTGGCGGAATTGCAGGTTCGAATGACGTAGGAGGTGTAGTAGAGAATTGCTACACCATTGAAGATGTTAAAGGAGAAAAAATGGTAGGTGGGATTGCTGGTACGAGCTCAGGTAGTATATCATCATCGTTTGTTATAGGTAATATTATAGGTAGAGAGATAGTGGGAGTTTTATCTTTCGATGAAGTAAACAATAAAGGATTTATTTCTGGTAAAATAATTTCTAATAATTATCATTTTGAAGATAATATCTTTTATATAAATCCATCCATTAGTGACATACCAAATGATAAAATAATTACACCTGCAAGCATGACGAAAGATTGGTTTATTAATGAATTAGGATTAGTTGAGTTAAATTGGGATTTTACACCATTAATTCGTAATGAGTATCCTATCTTAAAAGAGGTACCGAATCAACAAAGTATAATAATTAGTTAATAGTCACCATAAAGAGTGAGAAAAAATAATCTCACTCTTTTTACGTTTTCATTCTTGGCAAGGTGTGGTGCAGGAAAAACTTATCGTTTTGATTCAGATAAAGGTAGAAGGCATAAAATAAAAGAATTTTGAAAGAACTTTATTTTATTTTTATAATTTCTAGTGATATAATGATAATACAAGAGGGAGGGGCTAAATAAATGAAGAAAATTACAGAATTATTGGCATTGGTAATTATATTATTATCTATCGTTTATGTGTTCATAATTGCAATAATTAATGGCACAAAATGGTATACTACATTATCCTTATCAATTATAATAGTATTTTTAATTTATTATATAAGATCACGTTCAGATGAAACAAAAAAAACACTAAAAAGAATAAATTTCATAATAAATGTTATATTGTTAGTAGTTATAATTTTTGCTATCTTTGTTTTGTTCTTTGTATTTTTATATCCACCAGGTTTACTAAAGGTAGAAAATACTTTATTTCATGACTCTACGGTATTATTATGGTACACAGGCTTATTATTTTTCTCAGATCAATATTTAATTAGAACTAATATAAATTCCAAAATTGGATTAGTATTTAATGGGGTCTTTTTTGTGTTAACTACTATAATGTTATGCTCGAGTGTACCTTACTATATTAGGAAACTATATGTGTTATCAATTGATGATTTTAATTTAATATTATCATTATTATTTGCAGTTTCTTTATACATTATCAAAACAAGTAAATATGTACTAAAAAATAATTCTGTGGCATGATTTTGGCACGATTAAATTGGTATTACCCATAAAATAAAAGAAACCACGGTATAATTTAACGTGATTTCAGTATTTTTCGGACACTAGAACATAAATAATATACGCATAGAAATTCCCGCCATCTCCACCATGATATCCATGTCCATATAGGAATAATAAAATAAATATATGTATAGAAATGACAACACTTGTAGTTTATAATAGAAATACAGGAGTTTTAATTTATACAAAATTATGTTTTTTTACCATTAAAAGTGGCAAAAATGGATACGGGTTCGGAGCCAGGGGATCCACCAAACGTATTACATAACGGTAGGGGGGATATTAAAGTACTTAATAACTAAATGTCCTCGAAAACACAAATACTTACGAGTATAATTTAACCAGTAATTATAATAATTTAAAAAGTAAAAAAATTAATAATTAAAATAGTAGGAGTTTGTTATGGGAAATGTGAGTTTAAGGGAATTAATACGTGAAAATAAAAAATTGAAGGATGAAAACTGGATAACAGTTTTCTATCTAATTGCTAAATTAGATGTATTTTCTGTTGAAAAATATCATGAAGAGATTATGTTAACGGATTTTTTAAGAGAGATTACCAATGATAAAGGTCTATATTTTAATAAATTGCTAGCAACAACCGCTGAATTGGACAGAAATGTTGCGTTAGAATTATCTAAGCTATTTCCAATCGATATGAAAAATAGTTATTTAGCTGAATTCTTAAAGGCAATTCGACTTAGGGCAGATGATAAAAGTATCGATGAAGTCAATTTAGAAAATGTCTTTATTAATTTTACTGATTTAGGCATCACTTTATTTAAGGAATTACGTTTTCCCTCTAATGAAGATACACAAAGTGAAGCTATAATTTGGGAAGCTATAAGAAATGACAATCTACAAATGGTAAAAGCGTTTTTTACTAATGGAGAGCTTAATATTGATGTGCGAAATTACTATAATGAATCACTTTTACATTTGGTTGCTATTGAAAATGCAGTTAATATATTACGATTTTTAATCGAAAATGGTTTAGATATTAATGATGAAAGTGATGAAGGTCTGACGCCATTACATAAAGCTTTGTATTCGAAGGGATTTATGGCCGCTAAATTACTTATTGAATTAGGAGCAAAGCTTAATCATCAAGATAATTACGGGAATACACCAATCCATATTGCTTGTTATCAGCAAGAAATGGAAATTATTAAAATATTAATCGATCATCAATCAAAGCTTAATCTAAAAAATAAACAGAATGAAAATCCTTTATCAATTGCGATAATGTTAGATAATGTGGAAATGATTGATTATTTATTACAAAATGGCGTGAATCTAAAAAATTATCAAGAAAAAGTTTATTTTTGGGTTGCTTCATTTAATTCTCTTAAAGCTTTTGCTTATTTTATGCAACTAGGTATTAAACCAACAAATATCTTTAATAATCATAACTTTTCACCTCTTCATATTTCAATCTATTCTAAAAATGATGAGATAGCAAAAGTATTTATTGAAAATGGATTAGATGTGAATGCCAAAAGCAAGGATTTATTAACACCCCTTCATCTTGCGGCGATGGTTGATTCAATTGAGATGGCTGAACTTTTATTAACTCATCAGGCATTACCTGATGTACAAAACGATAAAGGTCTCACCCCTTTACATATGGCTGTAGACCGGGATAATATTTCTATGATTGAGTTATTAATAAAATATCATGCAAATTTGAATATCAAATCTAATCAACATCTGACGCCGTTTTATCTCTCTATTTATACAAAAAATTTGGATTTAATAAAACTATTAATAGATAATGGTGCTGATATTAATACCGTAGCTAATAAAAATGGTGCAACTCCGTTGCATGATGCATGTGATATAGGTGATACTTCGATTGTTAAATTATTAATCAAAAACGGTGCTTTTATAGATAGTTTATCAACAAATGGAATAACACCGCTACATAATGCAGTTCTTAATAATCATTATAAGGTGGTTAAAATACTAATACAAAATGGTGCAGGGATTGATTACACCGACGGTAATGTCACAACACCGCTTCAAACCGCAGTTTATAAAGGTTATAAAAAAATTGCAGATTATCTAATAATAAATGGCGCTAATACCGCAAAATTATCTCAAGGTATTTATAAGAATAAGCTGGTCCATTATCTTTATATAGCTTTTTTGTGGCTGGTAATTATCGTTTTAGGCGGATTAATAATTATATTAATTTTTCTTAAGATATTTTGTATTTCGGGTTCATTGTAAAATGAAATTGAACAATAAACAAAGAGAGAGAGAAACAATATTATGAAAAAGGCAAAAAAAAATATGTTGTAGGCAAAACTGTATTTTCCCTTAAATATTTCTTACCAAGTATGTTTATTTTATCATCAGTCTTAATATATACAGGTTATTCAAATGAAAAACCGTTTGTATATGTATTCTACGGATTACAAGCATTAACTATTTCTACCTTTATATATACTTTATTTATTCCTATTCATTCAATTACTTTTGATGAAGATTCCCAATCACTAATCATCTATGGTGTATCGAAAAAATTACCTACTACTAAACAGGTGATACCATTATGTAAGATTGTTAATGCTTATGGAATCCCATCAGATTTTTCTATATTTGCCAATAACCAAAATACAGGTATTTACATTAAAACTCGTGATCAAAAAGTAATAAAAATGATAAATACATCTAAACCTGTAAAAGTTGCTGAAAAGATAAATGAATTATTAAAGAAAAGAATTGATAGGTACAAATTATTAGAAAGAAGTACTGTGACTTCACTACCTGATTTAGAAGTGATTGATGCTGTAATGATTTGGATGTACAATAAAATAGATAATTGGCATAATGAGTATAGTATTATAACTTCACTACCAAAACCATGTCAATATGTATATTCATGCTATAATATTGTTAATGAAGTAAATAAAGGGGGTATAAATCTACTATATTTTAATCAAATAAAACAACTTGCACAAATTGCTCAAGAAGGTTTTAATGCTATAGGAAATAAAAAATTAAGTGATTTAATGGAAGAAGCCAATAAAATATATCAAGATAATAAACCAGTAATTGATAAGTATAGCGACGGAACAAAGGAAAGTTATATTAATTTATATAATGAAGATTTTTTTGATGATCTTGATTATTCCTTTATTGAAGAAGAAGTGCCATCATTTGAAATTAGTTTAGTAGCATATATTAGAAAAAATGAAATTTATTTCGGAGAATAAGTAATCGAAATTTAATTAAATGTTATATGTATTAATGAGCAATATCGTTTCTAGTCTTTAAAATCCAGTAAAATCGAGGTTTTTCGTGTAATTTAAATTTAGTTTTATTTAAAACAAGTTTCAACATTAATGACAGTAATTTATTAATAACCATTTTTAGAAAGTTATTTTATGGAGGAAAATTATGGATGATTGTTGGGAGCGTTCAATACCCATTTATTCTTTGACAAAGGAATCATTGGGTAAAATATTTGATGAGTTTAATAAAAGTAAAGTATTAGATTATAAATCAATATCGATTGGATGTAGAAATAGTAATTATATGGTATTAACTTCGGAAGGAAAATTTCTCTTAAGAATATGTGTTGGGCTTAGTAAGAATGAAGAAGTTATCTCTAGGGCGCTTGATGATTATATACATGTTCCTAAATTATTATATTCAGGAACAATAAATAGAAAAGAGTATCTAATTTATGAATATATAGAATCAATTTCAATGCAGTCTTTATTAAAAAAAGGTTCTTTGGATGATAAACTAATAAAACAAGTTGCCAAAACGGCTGCACTTATCCATCAAGTGGATAAAAAAAGGCTTTGTGGCTTTGTTGAAGCAGAATATCCACCATTTTCTACATGGTATAATTTATTTCTTGATAACCATTATGTGATTGAACGACTTGGAAATAAAATAGTGGATAGCGTTAAAACACTTGTTAAACATTCTGAAAATCAATTAAAGAAGATTGATAGTTATCAGTCTTTTATTCATAGTGATTTTAGACCTGCTAATATGTTAGTTGATAATAAGCAAAGAGTATATATTGTTGATTGGGAATATTGTGGGTTTGGACATTCTTTAGGGGATATTGGACAGTTTTTTCGTTATCAAGGATTATTTAACGATCATCAAATAAAACTATTTGAATGTGAATATAATCGTTATGCTAAAGTTAAATTACCAAAAGATTGGTATGATTTAGCTAAATTACGAGATTTAATTAATCCCCTACAAATGCTTGGAGGTAAAAATGATTTACCTTTAAAATATAATGATTTAAAAGAAATCATTCTAGATACATTAACCTATTTTAAAGAAAGGGAAATGATTTAATGAATATTGGATATGATTATTATGAATCACCAATTGGTAAGATTTTTGTGGTTATTTCTGAAAATGGAGTTTCTAAAGTAGAGTTATTTGAAGACAAATGGAATGACTATTTAAATGAAAATCATTTAAATAGAAGAAGCGATTTGTGTCAAGAAGTAATTAAACAAATCAATGAATATTTCCAAGGAAAAAGAAAAGAATTTACAGTATCTATAGACATAGAAGGAACTGATTTTAGAAAGAAAGTTTGGCAAGCACTAAGTAATATTCCTTATGGTGTGACAAAGTCTTATCAAGAAATTGCTGAGATAATTGGAAATCCTAAAGCTGTAAGAGCAATTGGTCAAGCAAATAAAAGTAATCCACTACCATTAATTATTCCTTGCCATCGTGTAATTGGTAAGAGTGGAAAATTAGTTGGTTATGCTGGTAGTAGAATTTCTACAAAAAAATGGCTTCTTCAACATGAGGGGTTTGAACTGAATGAGCTTATCAAAGAGACTATAATTGACTAATATTGTCGAAAAGATTGTGAAAGTGCTATTAATATAGTACTTTTTTTGCTATAATAGTTAAAGATTAAAATAGGCGGGTGAGAGTATGAGAATTATATTGAAGTTTTTATTGCGAAATATTTTTAGAAAAAAATTACGAACATTACTTATTCTATTTTCAATTACGTTATCAACAGCACTAGTTTTTTCTACATTAGCTATTTCAGATACAGTAAAGAATTTTATTGTTGATGATTTAAGAAAATATACTGGTTCATCAGAAATCATCATACAAAAAGACATGCAATCATTAAGTAATCCTTTTTTTGAAATGCAAGAAGTAGAAGATAACCAGATTGAGTATATGGTAGGATGTGTAAAAGGTTCTGCTGTTTATCCTTTAGATGATGAATTGCAAATTTACATTGCTGGTTATGAGTTAGAAGATTTAGAAAAGATGTTTGAGATATCATTTGAAGAAAGAGAGAGTAATTCTTTTACTGGGGATCAAGTGATTATTGGTAGAGGAGAAGCAACTGAACTAGGAGTTAACGTTGGAGATACGATTCAGCTAATGATTAACAAAGAAGTAAAGGACTTTACTATCTATGGAATAACAAAGCCTCAAGGATTATTTAATTATAATGGTCAACAATTAACGATCATTTTACCAAGAGATACTCTTGCTTCTTTTTATGATGCATCTACAAAGATAAATACTGTATATGTAAAAACAACAAGTAGCGAGAATGTCAATGAAGTAATTGATAAATTAAATGAAGTCTTTAAAGATGATTTTATTGTTAAAACAACGATAACAATGGAAGAAATCGATGAAAATGTTAGAAGCTTAACTACTGCCTTTTCATTTATGTTAATTTTAGTTATATTAATTAGTATCTTTATTATATATACATCCTTTAAAGTTATTACGATGGAAAGATTACCGATGGTAGGTACTTTTAGAAGCATCGGTGCTACTAAAAAAACAACAAATTTAATTTTGTTAGGAGAAAGTATTATTTATGGAACAATCGGTGGACTGTTTGGTTGTATACTAGGATTTGGTATATTGAATTTCATGATGAATACGATGGCCTATAATCCATATACTGGCGTAACCGTACAAGGAGAGATGATATATAGTCTCAATCAGTTATTATTCGCATTTATATTCTCAATTGTGCTATCATTTGTTAGTTCTTTAATCCCTATAGCCAAGGTGAGTAATATGCCATTAAGAAATATTGTTTTAAACAATATTCGTAAAGTAGTTAAAAGAAGAAACTATAAAGGAATTATTGGATTCATTTTATTAGTTACCCCTTTAGTTATATTAAACGTTTCAAATCAAATATCAGAAAGTGTTGCTTTATTAAGTTTTATTTCAATAACAATATCAATTATTATGCTTGTTCCATTTATTTCAGCGTTTTTTGTTTTTCTATTTGGAAAAACAAGTCATTATTTATTTAAGAATGAAGGGATCATCGCTTGTAAAAACTTAAGAAGAAACAAAAATATAATCAATAATATTACGCTACTTACCGTAGGTATAGCTAGTTTGTTGATGATTAATACCGTAAGTCACAGTATTTTAAATGAGATAGTTAATGTATTTGATGATGCTAAATTTGAAGTCCATGTGATTCATCCAAAAGCTGATCAAACTATCATAAATCGTTTAGAATCTATTCCAGGGATTGAATCGGATGATGTTGGTAAAAACTACTCGGTTTATAATGTTAAATTAACAGAAAAAAATGATTATGTTAATTATGTGTGGGGAATAAATCCGGATGAGTATTTTAAGTTTTGGGATGTTGAATTTATACAGGACAAAGAGGAGTTACTAAATCAGTTAGGTGAAGATAGATTTGTTATTCCATCGCTTGTTTTAAAACAAAAATTTAACTTACAAGTTGGAGATACGATTACCTTAAATTTGAAAAACGGTTCTTTTTCATATGAAATTATCGGTTTTGCACAAATATTGTTGAATAATGGTGATTTTATCTATGTACATGAGAATTATTTAAAGCAAGATGCAGGATTGAATTATTATTCTGATATAATGATTAAAACAAAAAATCCTAAGGATATAGAAAATCGAATTAAAAAAGAGTTTGAATCAGAGCGGATTCGTGTATCACTACTAGATGATGCTGAACAAGAAAATAAGGATTCAAATAGAAGAACCTTTGTTTTGTTGTCAGGATTTTCAGTTATTACTTTGATTATCGGTATATTTGGTGTATTTAATAACCTAATAGTAAGTTTACTAAGTAGAAAAAGAAGTTTAGCAATCTATCGCTCAGTTGGTATGAGCAAGAAACAGGTTATGAAAATGTTGATGATTGAATCTTTAGGTAGTGGAATGATTGCTGGTATAACTGGACTATGTGCTGGAATATTATATATTTATATTTCATCCTATATTATGGAAGTCTTTATGTTACCAATTCAAATGGATTATTCAATAGAATTGCTTGTATTTGCTTTTCTAGGTGGAATCTTAGTATCAATTCTCTCAGCGATAATTCCTTCAATTAAATCATCAAAATTAAATATAATAGAAGCTATCAAATATGAATAGAGGTGTGAAAATGGAAAATATCTTAGAGATTAAAAATTTATATAAAAGTTTTAAAATGGGTGAATCGAATATAGAGGTGCTTAAAGGTATAGATTTAACGATAAAAAAAGGTGAGTTTGTATCCATCATGGGACCTTCTGGGTCTGGGAAAAGTACATTATTGTATTTAATGGGTGGATTAGATTATCCGACAAAAGGACAAATAACCATTAATAATAAACAATTATCGATTATGAAAGATAAAGAACAAAGTATATTAAGAAGAAGAGATATAGGATTTGTTTTTCAATTTTATAATTTAATCCCTAACTTAAATGTTGAAGATAATATTATGTTACCTCTACTATTAGATGGTGAAAATATTAAAAAACACAAAGATAAATTAGAAGAAATTCTAGATATTGTTGGATTGTCAGAGCGTAAAAAGTTTACACCTAGAGAATTATCAGGTGGACAACAACAAAGGGTCGCAATTGCAAGGGCATTAATCAATGATCCAGAAATCATCCTAGCTGATGAACCAACAGGTAATTTAGATAGTAAAACTGGTACAGAGATTCTTGAATTATTTAAGAAAATAAATCAAATAAAAAATAAAACAATTGTCCAAGTAACCCATTCTAATGAAGCAGCACAGTATGGAAATCGTATCATTCATGTTAAAGATGGAAAAGTATGGGATTAATTTTAATTATCCATATTTAGTGTCTTATATCAACTTCAGCTGGAGTGATGAATAATTTGCCACTTTGGTAAAGTATATTAAATGAGGTAATGTTAATGTTTAATAAATTAATTAAATTAAACACTGAACCCTATACAAAGGAGTTTATTTATGTTATAGTTCGTGATTTTTTTCAAGTATTCTTGGTAGTTGTAGTTTTATTTGTATTTACAAAATTATCTGATTTTAATTTAAATATATTATTTTATCCTGTTCCTTTTGTTTTTATTTTATTAGAAATATTGACAAATAGATTGGGTATTATAATATTAATAGATAATTTAAAAAATAAACAGATTAAGAAAAAATTAAATATTAAAAATATCTCTCTTGAAAGTCCTTTTAATTCTAGAGGAGAAGTTAGTATAGTTACAAAATTATATGATAAAAAGCAAAATATACACAGGTATAAAATTATTTGTTATGATAATGATAATGTGAAATATAAATTAAAAATGGCTATGTCCGATTCCAGAGCAAGAGCATTACATGATCTGATTGATTATACTGACAAGGAGTTAGAAATTCAATATTTAAAATATTCTAAGATAATTTTTTCAATAAAATATGATATTGAAAATAATTATTTAAATGATAAAGAAAAAAAACGAGTTATAAATCTTATAGGAAAAGTTAATAGATCATCATAATAAAAAATGGTATTTCTAATGTTGAAGATAATACTATGTTACATCTACTTTTAGATGGTGAAAATAGTAAAAAACATAAAAATAGATTGGAAGTAATTCTAGATATTGTTGGATTGTCAGAAAATAAAAAATTTACAAATAGAGAATTATGAGGTGAACAACAACAAAGGGTAGCAATCGCAAGAGCGTAAATCAATGACCCAGAAATCATCTTTGCTGATGAGCCTACAGGTAATTTAAGTAGTACAACAGGAACAGAGATTCTTGAATTATTTAAGGAAATAAATTTAAAAAAATAAAACAATTTTCCAAGTAACCTATTCTAATGAAGCAGCACAGTATGGAAATCGAATCATTCTTGTGAAAGATAGAAAAATATCGAATTAATTATTATTATTCATAGTTAGTTCATTATTTCTTAGACGGTGATCGTGTATTACGTGAAACAAGTAAATGTATGACTAACAAGGAAGCGAAAAGCGCTGCTAATAAAATAGGTTATAAAGAAACATATTATACTTCACATGGTAAAAAGGTTTTTTATAATTAGAAAACAGGTATTTATATAGCTCCAGATGTTTCTTATGATCAAGCTCAAAAATTAGGATGGGACCCCCGATAAAATGAGGTGTTAAGTATGATTAATTTTTTATATTACTATATATTGCCTATAAGTTTTATACTTGCAGCTACTTTCTTAATAAGTAAAAATAATAATTTAAAGATTTTTGCAATAAGAAATTTAATAGTAACATGTTTACTAATATTAACAATTGTCGAAGTGAAAACTTATTCTCTTAGATATATCAAATATTTGTATTATACTTTTATATTCTACGTAATTATTTGTTATTTATTGTCTTTTTCCCAAAAATTGTTTTACTTTATAAATAATGCATTTAAAATAAGGATATATACAATATTTATTATTTTCATTCTTATACTTTTGACATTAAGTAACATATACTACAACATTCATTTAACAAGCGTATTTGAGGAAATGGATAAGTATATTAATTTAGCCATTATCGCTATTTTATGTATATCATTAGGAATCAAGGATAAATTTGAAAGCGAAAATATTTATGAGGGAGTTATTATAAAATCAAAACAAATTATTGATGAATATAATATACTTAAAAAAACTAATAATTTGAAATTAATAAAACATATTATAGTTATAATTATATGTTCGGTTTTATTTATCTCTATTGTCTTTATAAATTCTAGTTTTGTATTTTATAGTGTAAATTTAGTTATTTATATTTTGATAGCATATTTAAATTCATTTAATTATGAATTATACCTGTTTAATGATAAGATAAAATTTATTATTAAAGACAATCAAGATTATGTAGAAAAAACATCTATTACTTGATATAATGCATGAATTAAAACATTTACGGTATGTATTCATGTACTAATTCTTTTGAAAAAATGATAACTTTTTCTTGTTGAGTATAGAAGTATGGACATAAAGAGTTTAACTTATCAGAAAAGTCCATTTAGTAACTAGTCTATACTACACCCTATTTATCTCATTTACGCGTAATACTAGTAATACTGAGGTCTTAACACATCTTGTTTGTGGAAACATATTATTAAAAATAACAAATACTGTATCAACATGGTAAAGTAATCCAAAAAAATGTATCAACTTGGTAATGACGACACATATTGATTATACCAACATGATGCAATAAAAACACCAATTATTTATATATATTTAGGTTAAAATGTACATATTTTCATAAAAAAAAGGTAATCAGACTTCCTTAAAAGAGAATTTGAAGGGAATCATGATTGAGACTGCTGAAAAAGTCTCTATATGTAGTCTTAATAAAAGGAAGATTAACTCTTCCTTTTTTTATACTCATTATTCAGTTAATATGATAAAAATGGTATAATAGAGATAGAAAAATTGTAGAAAATTGATGAATATATGCTACCTAAAAAAGAACTAGTACTAAGTCCATACAGTGAACTTTATGACATATTAATACCGAAGGATCATTTCTTAAGAAAATTTAATGATCTAGTTGATTTTAATTTTATATATGATGAATTAAAAGATATGTATACTGAGGCATTTGGCGCTACTGCTAAGTGCCCTATTATGATGTTTAAATTACTGTTACTAAAAGTCATGTATCCTATGTCAGATCGTGACTTAATTGAACGAGCTACATTTGATATGTCATATAAATACTTTTTAGATGTTGCTCCTGAGGATAAAATCGTTCACCCAACTAGTTTAACAAAATTTAGAAGATTACGACTAAAGGATTCATCGTTGTTAGATAAATTAATTCAAAAGACAGTTGAAATAGCCCTAGAACATGGGGTTATCAAATCTAATCAGGTTATTGTTGATTCCACACATACAAGTAGTATATACAATCCTAAATCACCAATTGAAATATTAACGGAGCAGTCAAAACAATTACGAAAGACTGTATACAAACAAAATGGAACATATAAAGATAAAATGCCAGAGAAGCCAACTACTAACGATATATATGATCATATTAAATACTGTAACAAGTTAGTGGAGTTGGTAAAAAAAGATGCGAAATTATATATTAAAGAAGATGTAAGACATAAAACACATTTACTAGAAGAAATCATAAATGATGATATTGAAAAACTAAAGTCAACAGTTGAAAAAGATGCGAAAGTAGGACATAAAAGTGCTGATACATCCTTTTTTGGATATAAGACCCATATTGCGATGGTACCTGAACGTATAATAACCTCTGCAGTAGTTACTACGGGTGACCAACCTGATGGGAAACAAGCAAAAAAGTTAGTAGAAAAATCGGTTGAAAACGGAATTGATGTCAAGGTATTTATAGGAGATGGTGCGTACTCAGAAAAAGAAATGATTGAGTATGCAAAAGAGAAAAAATTTAGTTTAGTTTCAAAGTTAAGTAAAACAGTATCTGAAGGTAATAAACGTACATCAGGAATCTTTCATTATAATAAAGACGCTCAACGTTTTGTTTGTACAGCCGGTCATATGGCTATAAAAACAGCACTACATGGCAAGAAGAAACATGCTAAAGATGGAACAGTATTAAGAGAGACACACTTTTTTGATGTTGAGAAATGTAAGATATGTGAATTTAAAGATGGGTGTTATAAACTTGGAGCCGCAAGTAAGAGTTATACAGTCACGTTAAAGAAAGATCAAGTTCACGAGGAACATCAACGCTACCAAGAAACGGATGAATTCAAGGAACTTGCGAAAAGCAGATATATGATAGAAGCAAAAAACGCAGAATTAAAGAACCGTCATGGTTTTGACAAATCACATTCCCATGACCTTTTAGGCATGGAAATACAAACTGCAACTACATTTTTTGTAGTTAATATGAAACGAATGATAAACCTGATAGGCTAGAAATATTTGATTTCATTTGTATTTACTGATATTCGAGTAGAAAAAAGTTAGAAAATGAATAAAATCATTTCCTAACTTTTTGATTTTAATATAACTTTTGAAAAACACTTATATTTTCAGCAGTCTCATCATGATTACCTATTTTTTTTTTATTATAGTTACTTTGGGGTGTGTCGTAAATTTTGGGGGTATCTTAAAGGGTGTGTTGAACTTACTAAAAAAATATAATCTTATGCTTGGAAGTGAATGTAGTTTTTCTAATTTGATAGTCTACTTCACCAGCAAGGATTCCTGGTTGATCTAGATTAATATCTTTAAAATCATGATTCTTTCCAATCACAAAGATGATATTGTATCTACTCTTTACAATTACTTTTGAAAAGAGTTCTTTGAAAGGAAATTCATCAACTGTTTTGATTTTTGATTTGTATGGGTTCAGTAGAATCTTTGTTTTTTGTATAAATGACTTAACATTATATTTTGTTAGAAGATCATTTTCAAGATTAACCTTTTGAATTTGTTTATCTCGAATCTTATTTTTAAGTTCATTTATTACAGTTATCGAAAATTCATCATCTAGTTTTTCAATTGCTTTAAATCGGGCTTCTAAGGCCTCTAATTCGCTTCGTGTTCGCTTAAGTTCTTCCTTAGCATTAATTACTGGATGGTCGTTTTCTAAAGTGTCTTTAAGGGTTGTAAGGAAAAACTCTTTATTTGTTAGTATCAAATTTACTTGATTTACTATTTGTTTATCAACTGTGTCACAAAAGAGTGTTTCTGCTGCACAAGTGTGTTTACATTTGTTTGATTTACAAACAAGTTGTCTTTTGGCCCAAGGTTTTCCTACATTGTTTACTTTGAAGTGATAATTTTTACCACAGTGTGGGCAGTAGAAGAGTTCACTGTATATGGACCTCACATTAAACTTTTCTTTTAATGACTTATTCTCATCTTTTAGATATTTTTGGATTCTTGCAAGCCTAATTTCTTGTGCTTTATCGAATTGTTCTTGAGTTATAATAGCTGGATGTGAGTTTTGAACTATATATTTAGGTAGGATTTTGTTATTTTTGATATACCTTTTTGATTTAAAGGATGGTCTTATAGTTTTTTGGAGAATGGCATTTCCAGTATATTTTTCGTTCTTCAATATTTGAAATATCGCTCCTCTATACCACTTATCTATTCCAAGGGTTGTTTTAATATTGTGTGATTCTAACCAGTCCATGATTTTGGGAATAGAACACCCTGATGTGTACATATTAAAAATTTGCTTAATTGAGTTAGCTTCTTCTTTGTTTATTATTAAATTACCATTTTCATCATGATCATATCCCATAAAACGTTTAGTTACAATATAGAACTTACCCTCCTTGAATTGTTTTCTAATATTCCATTTTATATTCTCACTAACATTTCTAGCTTCCTCTTCAGCCATACCAGAAAATATACTAATGACAAATTCAATCTTTGGATCAAAAGAAGAAATATTTTCATTTTCAAACCATACTTCTGTTCCCCATGATTTTAACTCTTGTAAGATGGATAGGCAGTCAACTGTATTTCTTGCAAAGCGGGAGATTGATTTAGTGATAATTAAGTCAATCATATGATTTCTCGCAACTTCAATCATTAGTTTAAATTGACTTCTTGCTTCTAGGTTTGTCCCACTCTTACCTTCATCTGCGTAAACTCCAATAAAGTTCCAATTAGGGTTATCTAAGATGTACTGGGTGTAAGTTTGAACTTGTGTATTAAAACTTAACTGAGCCACATCTTTTGAAGTAGATACTCTAGCATAAGCACAGACATTCTTTTTCTTCTTAGATGATGTTAATTTCTCAATATCAATTATTTCTCTAATCTCCATTAATCTCATCTCCAAACTCTATCACTTTGTATTTGATGTTTCGTTTAGTTTTAGAATCTGTATAAGTGGATTCATATATTGAATCGTAGTTTTTTAATTTATCAATTGAGTTAATAAATGTTTCATTGTCGTATTTTACTTTGCTGATGCAAAAAATCACCTCTTCATTTGAAATAGAGAATTATATAATGAGGAATTAAGAAATGAAAACACGAATTATTTTATATTAGATACCCATAGTGCAGGTACTACTGTAGCTGAGGATTTTAAAGTTTATTTTTGGGAACGCAATAAGTTTAACAAGGTCAAAGAAAATGATTTATTTATATACAGGAGACCTTTAAGATCATCTGAAATTAATGGCCAGTTCTATTTCTTTGGAGCAGGTAAAATAGATAAAATTAAATCTGTTTCTGGATATGTTGTTAATGGTATTATTGCAAAGCCTTATAGTTTTAGGGAGTACATATTACAAAGTGACTTAGATGATTTTAAATGGGAGTTTAAGAAGAAAGAATCTAACTTTGCTAATTTTTTTAATCAGTATGGGATGAATCGAATAACTAAAAATGATTTTATAAACCTTTTGGAGTTACAACAAAATGGTTACCAACTTGAATCAGATGAAGTTCGTAAATTAGAAATAGAATTATATAACAAACAACAAAAAGGAAACTATGCTGTTGAGGATCAAATTGGAAGCACTAAAATTCGTGGTGCTGGACAGAAAATATTCGCAAACCAAGTAAAAACTAACTATGGATTTCAATGTGCTATAACTGGTATTAAAACAAAAGATTTTTTAGTAGCTTCACATATAATCCCATGGTCTATTGATAAAGAGAATAGATTAAATCCCAAAAATGGTATATGCCTATCTACATTAGTTGATAAAGCATTTGACAAAGGATATATTACTATTTCAAATAATGGCCAAGTTATAATTTCAGAAGCAGCAAATAAAGATCAGAATCTATATGAATTATTATTACCATATCAAGATGTAAAGATAAAGGTTAAAAAAGAATTTTTTCCGAATGAAGATTTCTTAAAGTGGCATCGAGAAAATTTATTTAAACAATAGAAATCAAGTTTTATTGCCTCAAACTGAAATTAAAATGGAAGAGGTAATTAATGAATTTATGGAGTTACCAATGAAGATAATGCAGAGTATATTTTTGAAAGGTTACCTATTTATTAGAAAAACAAAAAATACCAAATTTTGTAAATTTATTATTTACAATAAAATCAAATTATGTTATAAATTGTATATGCACTTTAATAATTTATGAAAGTACAGTTTAATACTATTATTTCTTTATTGTAAAGTGTAAGAGAAAAAGGGGGAATTATTATGACAAAATTTAAAAAGCGTTTTTTGCTCGTTCTTACTATTATGGTTTTTAGCTTTCTTTTAACTAGTATTACAAAAGTAAAAGCATCCGAAATAGTATCTGGACTAACTGTCAACCGAGCTATAGGTTATTCTGTTAACGCTGTTACGTCAGATTATGCTGATCCAATAAAAATAAAAACCGGATCACCTATTCTTGAACCAAGTTTTTTGCAAAGTCTTTTTGATGAAGGAAGAGTTATTCGTACTGACTTAGCTATGGATACACCAGTTAACACTACTTTCACTTCACGTTCTTTTACTGGTATATCCACTCAAGTCTCGGCATCATATAATACATCATTGGAACTACCGTTTGTATATGATATATTTGCTGTAAGACTGTCTGCTGGATTTTCAGCTGATTTTAGTTATGAATTCTCAAATTATAGTAATAAATTTTACTATTTAAAAAATTTTAGAACGAAGACTCATAAGTTGGATTTACCAGATTATTCCTCTAATTTATCCGAATACCAATCAAATTTACATCCTAATTTCACAGCTACTTTGGATTTATTAGAAGCAGGTAAGATCGAATATAAAGATTTCTTTGATACATACGGAACCCATTTTATCGCAAGTGCTATTTATGGTGCAGAACTAGATATCATGTATAGTCTTTGTACAAATGAAACTGTGATTACAAAATCCCTAGAGGATAGTATACGGGCTAAAGTAGATGCTGGTATTTTAGGACTAGGAGATGCAAATGCATCAGTAGATGTTTCTACAAAAGTTGAAGAAATGTTTACAGGTATAGATTATAAAGATGCATTTTCTGCTAGATCAAGAGGTGGTGCTCATCCATTTGGATATATATCAGAAGCAGATTTTAGCTCTAGCTATTTAAATTGGAATAATTCTATAACATCAGAGAATGCTGGATTGATCGAATATGGTGAAGATGGGTTAATTGAGATTAAGAAATTAATTCCACAAACATATACTAATATACATGGAAAAATTTTAGACGAATTTAATAATTATGCTAAAACTTATAATAAGGGTATTTCTTCTGATTTCAAATTTGATGAAAGTTTTTATCCAGATGTCTTTGTACCTAAAGTTGATACAATTGAATTCGAAAATAATTGGGGTATTTTAATTAGAGACAAAGCCGATACTGTACATGATACTGGTTTTAATGGATTTGAAAATGATGTTGATACTGTTAATGTAGCTGATAAATTTGATGTAAATTTCTCAGTTATGAAAAATTTGGGTTATAAGTATGTTACCGTTCAAATAAGGTTTGATTGTAGAGAGATTCATCCTGGTTATCAACAAGTCTTCTTATATAGCAAATCGACTGAAAACCTTGCTTATCAGTTATATATGGACGAGTTTGAACATGGTGGTAATGGTTCAGCAAACACAACTTGGAAAGAGCGCATACATACAACTCCGAAGATTGATATAAACAAATTTGTAGATCCCACAAATTTCTATATTAGGTGGGATGCTCATGGTCAGAATGATGACGATTGGAGAAATGATGATGTTTATATTAAGCTAACATTTTCAAAAAAATAGGTAATTTTATAAAGTTCAAACATGAATATTGTATCAAAGTATTAATTAATCAAAAAATCATAAGAAATTTATTATCTAAACTGCTTTTTGCCTAGTGCTTAAAGCAGTTTTACATAATTGTATCTATATTATCAATTTCTTATAAGTTATGATATGATGTCAAGTTATTGGACTATAAAACTTTAATAATCTTAAAATTTATGGTATATTCAAGTAAAGAACTAAGAATGGTAATAATAAAAGTTGGGAGGAAGACATTATAAATGATAGAAGTTAAGAATTTGACAAAAATATACAACTTTCAAAAAAACACTGAAGTTATTGCATTAAATGATATAAGTCTGAATTTTGAAAGTACTGGATTGATTTTCATAGTGGGTAAATCTGGAAGTGGTAAATCAACATTACTTAACTTATTAGGTGGTTTAGACAATTATGATAGTGGTGAAATTAAAGTAAGAGGTAAATCAACTAAAGATTTTAATCAAAATGATTTTGATTCTTATCGTAATACATACATGGGATTTATTTTTCAAGAGTATAATCTATTGGATGAACTTACCGTTGAGAAAAATATCGCAATAGCACTTGAACTTAAAGGTATTAGAGCTGATTCTATCTCAATTAATAACCTTTTGAAGCAAGTGGACTTGGAAGGGTATGGTGAAAGAACTCCGTGTGAATTGTCTACTGGCCAGAAGCAAAGAGTGGCCATAGCAAGAGCTTTGATTAAATCGCCAGATGTTATTTTAGCAGATGAACCAACAGGGGCCTTAGATTCTAAGACAGGAAGGAATTTGATAAAATTATTAAAAATGTTATCAAATGAAAAACTTATAATAGTAGTAACCCATGATAGAAATCTAGCTGAGGAGTATGGTGATAGAATTATTGAATTATCAGATGGAGAAATTATCGATGATATAAAAAAACAACATTGTAATAATACAGATACATTATTTAATAAAATAGACTCCGCGAAAATTGAGATAGTGAAGCCTAAGTTATCTTTTAAAATTTCTATAATTATGGGGTTGCGAAGTTTAAAAAGAAAAAGAATAAGACTATTTAGTACAATATTATTAGCAGCATTTGCATTTATATTATTTGGGTTCACAGATTCAACAATGTATAAAAAATCGGAAATGACATTGAATTCATTATATGACTCAAATGCTGACTATATTTCATTCATGAAATCACAGTATATTTTAAATGGTAACAAAGAAGTACGACATATAGAATCTAGTCTTTCTGAAGAAGATATTTTAAAACTTGAGCATAAATTTCCTAATTATATATTTACATCTGTTTTTAAACAATATAACGATTCAATTAATAGTTATCTTTATTATGATGATGCAGATGGAATAAAGAATTATTACTTCAATAAAAAAATAAATGGTACCATTGAAATCACGAACGATTTAATGGAGCGTTATAACCTTAAACTTCTATCTGGTAGATTACCTAAAGAAGACAATGAAATTTTAATAACTAAATATACATATATGAACTTTGAAAAGTACGAATATAATAATAATGATATAAAGGTTGAAGTTGTTAACCTTGATGATATGATTGGAAAGTCAATTTCTTTAAATGGCAAAGAATTTAAGATTACAGGTGTAATTGATACAAATTTTAATGAAGATAGATATCAGGTATTACTTAGTAATAAACCTTCAGAACTTTTATATGATTCATTAAAAAAAGAAATTGAAGTATATTTAAGATCTGGACTTCATAGTTTGATTTATGTAAAAGAAGGTTATTATAATAATGTCTTGAATCCAAAATATACAGGGATTATTGAAGAGGGTGGTAAACTTCAATTTTATAAACCAGAAGATGATTCTATTGCCGGTGTATATGGTGCGAGTGGTTTAGTCTCAAATATAATAAATGATTCAAGTAATATATTATGGAAAGATGGGATTGTAAGAAATGAGTTAGCTGAAAATGAAATAATAATCCCAATTCATTCGATACCAAAGGATATAGCTATTGGATCCATTCAACCATTAGACGAATTACTACCAACAACTACTGAAGAACTAATTACCGAATTTGCTAACCAGCATTTCTCTGAAATTGAAGATGAGTTTAATTATTATGGTTACTATAACTATACAGCTGATGACTATGCAAAATATATTATTACTCATTCTCAAAACGAATATCATGAGGAATTTGATAGAGACTATTTTAAAGAAACTGCCTTGGACAAATTATTAAATGAAGTATATCTCAAAGCATTTGAATCGATAAAGTTTTTAGCTAGAGATTTTATAGTTAATTATGAAGAAAACGTAACAGTAGTGGGCTTTTATGGACCTTATGAAACAAATTATAATGCCTATCCAATTATTGTTTCAAATAATATATTTATTGATTTTCTAGAATCTAGTCAAGGGGACTATAAGTTTGTTTTAACAAAACTATCTCAAAATGCAAAAGAAGATATAGAGTTGATTAACTTTAATAACAAAATCGAAAATAACATACAGTACAATATAGTTAATGAGGTTACTACGATTATAAACTATATTGATTCTTGGTTAGACGATATTTCATCGTTATCATTTTATGCTGGAATCGTGGTAGCTTTATTTGCCTCTGTACTACTATTTAACTTTATTTCAGTAAGTATTACTAATAGAAAAAAAGAAATAGGAATCTTACGTGCTTTAGGAGCTACAAGCAAAAATGTATTTATTATTTTTTTATGTGAAAGCTTAATTATTGCCACAACAATTTTTATACTAGCTTTTATTGGTTCATTCTCTATTAGTAAGTACTTTAATTATTATTTACGTAATAAATATAATCTTTTAATTACTTTAACATCATTTGGATTAAGACAAACAGGATTACTGTTTGGCATTAGTATTTCTGTTGCCTTAATATCAACATATATTCCCATTAAAAGATTTTCAAGTAAAAAACCGATTGATGTTATTAAAATAAACAATTAAATTAAAATAAAATATTTTCTGTGTAGACGTTAATATTTATAGATTCACGACACCCCGGTTTTGTTGCAAAAAAACAACATAATAATGTAATTTCAAAAATAGATATTAAGATGTCTTTGATTGAATTATTTTATTTAACAGAAAACAGCTGATTAATCAATTTGATTTCATCAGCTACACAATATGTATTAGCTTGTCCTTTATGGATCATATGCATAGTTTCAATTCCTTGGATTACAAGACAGGCGGATTTAAAATACTTGAATCCAAGCATCTTATTGGTTATCCTCTTGATATGTCTATGATCCTGCTCGATAATATTATTCATATATTTAGATTTTCTATGCTGGGTCTTTGGATCCAGCCTTTTTAATTTAATTTCATTTATAATTGTTGCTTCTGTAGCAGCGTATTTATCTGTTGTTATAACTCTAGGATTACTATTATGAGGAGAACGTAATGATTTTCTTAAGAACTTCTTAGCGGCTGTCTTATCACGTTTTCTAGATAACCAAAAGTAAATTGTATCACCGTTTGAGTCAACAGCTCTATATAAATACATCCATTTTCCATTTAATCGTAGTATGTTTCATCCATACGCCATGAATCATTAGTCTTTCTTAGATGTTTACGTATTCTCCTATTTAAAATAGGAGAATATTGAACTACCCATCTGTAAATGGTTGTATGATGAAGGAATAAACCACGTTCCTCCATCATTTCTTTTAAATCTCTATACGATAAACTATATTTTAAATACCAACGAACACATAATATAATTATTTCAGGTTGATAATGTTTCCACTTAAATAGATTTTCTTTCATTGTATTTACCTCCGATGTTAAATAATGTATAATGTGAATTATAAGTTAATTTTTATATTTTTGCAACAGAATCCAACATAGGATGTGTAATACAATGATAGTGAGGGGATTCAAATAAATCCTTTCAAAAAATGTAGCAACTTGAATATGTAACTCATGCGATATGTAATTGTAGTAATAATCAATGAGTAAGATGAGAATGACGATGCAACAATGGTTGGGTGTGTTGAACTATTAAAAATACCATTTAAATTGTATCAACATGGGTATGACAATAGTAGCAACATGGTAATGTAACTCGAAAAGATGTATCAACTTGGCAATGACAACACAACAAAGGTAGGGTGTGTTGACTGAACAAATTCTTTCAAAAAGTTTGTACAAATATATAGTTGATCATGACGACTTAAGCAACTCTACAATTTTACACAAACTATTTTACCCTAGAATTAAAAAAGATGATTCCTGTAAACAGAAATCATCTTTTTAATTCAATGCAACTTTTAGTATATCAACTCTATAGGGTATATTTAGTAATAGTTGTTTAATGAATAATTACAAACCAAATATTTATTTTCTTCATTTGTATATATATTAAGCTTTTTCAATTTCTGTTAGAAAAGCTTCAATTGGTTGATTTCCAATCAATTCATATTCATCATTAATCACAATTTTAGGAACGCTTGACACATTAAATTTATTGGATATGTCATAGAATGTTCCAGCTTCAATCATTTCAGAATCAATATTTTCATTTGATAGAGCTAGTTTGTGTGCCTTTTGTACAGCACCAGGACAATGAGGACATCCTAATGTGATGAAAACTTTTATATTAGTTGGTTTTGTGATATTATCAATTCTTTTTTGGATCTTATCTGGCAAATTACTTACATTTCCAGATACTTCTAAAATGGTTGGAATAAATGAATTAATTTCATGTCCAGCTGGAATTCCATTAAATTTTATACCTAAGTATTCTTCCTTGTCATTTAATAAGACAATACTTGGAACCATTTCTACATGATAGGATCTTGCTAATTCTTGATCTTTATTGATATCATATTCTTTTAAATGAATTTTATCGCTTAATGCTTCAATCTCTTGCATATATCCTCTTGTTTCTTCACAAGTTGGGCATTCTCCTTCTTTAGTGAATAAAGCGATAGTTACATCATTTACTAAATTATTAAATAGCTCTAATAATTGTTTAGTAATCTCTTCGTTTAATAGTTTCATGTAATTTTCCTCCTATTTATTTTTGATTTAAGTATTCGTTTACGCTTAATGCTGCTTTAGCGCCTTCTGAAGCAGCGATAATGATTTGTTTATATGGAATTTGCGTGATATCGCCACAAGCAAAGATTCCATCTATATTGGTTTGATTATGTTCATCAGTTATTATTTCACCACGTTCATTTTTTATTAAGTTATTTGGTAAGAAAGTACTATTTGGTATTGTTCCAATTTCAATAAATAAACCGTCAGATGAAATCACTCGTTCACCGTTTTCGTCTTTAACTCTTATTCCTGTCATTGTATTATCCCCAATAACTTCTAATATTTGGGTTTGTAAATGAACTTTAATATTAGAATCACTTAGTATTTTTTCAACTAGTATTTTATCAGCGCGAAATTGACTTCTGTGAACAAGGGTGATTGATTTAGCAATCTTAGATAAATCAAGCGCTGCTTCAACTGCTGAATTTCCACCACCAGCTATAACGACATCTTTTCCTTTAAAAAGAGGTGCATCACAAATAGCACAATAAGCAATCCCTTTACCTAAATATTCTGTTTCCCCTGGAATATTTAAACGTCTAGGTTTACTTCCTGTTGCGATGATAAGCGTTTTTGCCCGATATATCTCTTTATCAGATAAGTGGACCTCATGCAAATGATTAGCTGATTTTATTTGTGAAACAGTCACTGCCTCTAATATCGGAATGTTTAAATCATTCACATGATTGGTAAATTGTTCAATGAGCGCTTCACCACTCATATGATTAAGTCCTAAGTAGTTATCGACTATTGATGTGTTCATTACTTGTCCACCAAGATTTGTGGCAATGATGCCAACTAATAGGCCTTTTCTTTTTGCATAAAGACTAGCATTTAACCCAGCAGGACCACCACCAATAACGATAACATCATAAATTTGATTGGTTAATAGAGGTGGGTTTTGACTATTACTAGTATTACCCAAATTAAATTGAAAATTTAGTTCCATATAATTTTCTCCTTTCAAGGGACGAAACTTGAATTATAAGCAATAAGGGAATGCATGTATCAAACATGCATTATGAATTAATTATTTTACATATTGAGGACTCAGATAAATCACCAAAAACTTTTCCTAAATCTTTAAGTGAAAGAGTTGAGTGCTTACGAAAATCCCGAATGAGTTGATTACGTAATTTGTGATCATTTAATAATTCAGAAAGTACTTTATTTTCTTTACAAGCAATATCATTAAGCTTCTCTTTTGCTTCAGACACTGAATGAATACAATTTGTACAACCGGATTGAATAGAAGTCAATTGATTATTTGATGGGTAAAATAAATCAATATTGATTGGTGTTAAACCATTAAACGCACAATAATTATTCCATGAAGAGGGTGTTTGGTTTTTATTATGAATGGTATTAATAATATCAACTATTTCTGTATTTGATTTAAGTAGTTTACTTTTATATCGATCATTAAATAATTTCCCTTTACATTTTGCATACATAGCATAAGTGATATTAATACTTTTCATTATTTTTGATAGGTCTCCACCATTAACATCTATTATCAAGTGATATTCATCATGTGATAGTAGACAATAGGCATACAGTTTAAATTGAAACTTTTTTTGTGTTCTTGCTAAGATTGTTAAAAACTGTTCTCTATCATGATCACATTCAAATAGATTACGATGACTACTACTATGTTGATAGATATAAAATATCCCATAATCATCTTTAATTCTTGCTTTTCTAGGCATTGTTTCACCATCTTTCAATTAATTTCTATATTCATTCAAGTACCGTCACCATAATTATATATTAATCTGACATCCAAGAAAAGACATATGCTTTTTTATATCGTTTAGTCAATTAGAAAAAAATGGTTTTATCCTAATCACTATACATCAAACTTAAATTTTAATAAAAAATGCTTTTCACATTATTAGAAAGCATTTTTTAACTTCTTATTAATTTTTAATATTTTGTCAATGTAATTTGATAATCAGATAAATCTATAGATAATGACTTATCTGTATCTTCATCAATAAAGTATAGGGTTAGTGAAATGTAATCATATTCCTTAATTTTATATTGACTTAAATAATTTTTAAGGTCAATAGTGAAAGTATTACCATCTTCGGATTTTGTTGTTATAAAATCATCAATTATTATAACATCTTGATTATAATCATCTTTATTACGACAATAGAAAAAATATAACTTCAATTTATAATCTGAGTTGTTTAATTGTTCAACAGCAGCAGAATTTATTCTAATCGTTGCCGTATCAAAATAATAATCATTAAAAATTTTATTGTTATGTGATATAGAACATCTCACACCATCATTACTTAATTCACAATTTTTGCCTAAGACACTCTTAGATTCATCAAATGTTGTATTTTTATTTAAAATAAAATTATTTGGTAACTCATTATAGTAACTAGTATATTTATTATATTCAAAAGAAGAATTTATAAAAAGTATTGTAACTGTAATTAACATAATGAATATCAATGGTTTATAAAATATAAAAGATTTAATTTTTATTCGTTCTTTTAAAAAATAAGGGAGATATAATGTTACAATAAACGATATTATTAACATTGATACACAAAATAAGTCGGATAAGTTATGAAATTTATTTATTATAAAAAAGTATAAACCAATTATAAGTAAATAATATAATTTCTCAAATTGATTTAGTTCTTCATATGGATGTAGTGTTTTTTTACCTCTAAATTCATTGACAGAAGTTTTAATAATGAAAAACAAAATAATTACACATAAAATAAGAAATAAAATATTCTTTGAATTTATATTCATCAAATATTCTTTGTAACTAAAAATAATCTCACCAATTATCCAAATAAATCCAAATTGTAAATAAAAAATGTTGTTTTTTATTGTCGAATTATTTATTAATTTAAACATTGGAATCAACAAAAGTGCTGCAAAAAGTAATGAATATTGAAATAAGTAATACCCAGTCATTAATCCGTTACTTAAATTTTTTTCACCCATTGATTGGTAATAAAAAGATAATTCTTTAAGAATATCTGCTTTCATCGCATTTGAATATACAAAATTAAAGTACCCATATAATATAATTGAAAAGATAAACCCTGGAATTAAATATAATAGTTTATTTTTTCTTATCATAATTACTCCCCCTAATATGTTTATTATTTATTATATCACATAAGTTGAGTATGTTTTTAATTAGTTTTGTTTTACTCAAAGCTTCATTAACAAATTATAAATACCTTTTGTTTAATTAAAATTCAAAATGCACAGCGACTAGCTGTGCATTTCAGTAGTATAAACTCAATATTTTGAGATCTTTTTTCCAATACTGTGCAACATATGCTTTATTAAAAATGTTTTAGGTACTTATTGAGTTATTGTTGTATTTTCCTTTGTACTTTTTACCGCAATAGAAATACCTAAAAAACAGAGTGTATCAAAAATGTTATGAATAATTAGACCGTAAATTAAAGTATTTGTTTTATAAAAACTAAATGAAAGGATAAATGAAATCATCAGACGTATTGGAAGCATCCCCCAAAATTCTTGTTTAGATTCAGCACCACATAATACATTAATATAGTGATAAAAGGTAAATATGATAAGATAAATAGGGATGGCGATCCAATCAAATTTCTGCATTAAAACATGTTGTAGTATACCAATAAAGAGTAGATCTTCAGCAGGGCCTACCAAAAGGATTAAGGTAAGAAAGATTAAAAATGGTGATTCTTTTACCATTTTACGATAGTTATTGACAAGTGAATTCTTTTTAACCACTTGATAGGTAAGAAAAGCTATTAAAATACTAAAAAGAAATCCTATAATTAAGAATATAATACCAGTTCGAAGTTCTTTAATTGATAGTAAATCCTTAATCTTTATTTTGACAAAAACCATAAGAGTAAGATTCAAAATAATAAGCAAAAACTTAGAAATAAATAATTCTACCCCTGTTTGTTTCACTTTACAGATTTTAATTAACTTCCCGATTAATTTACTCACCGTATAATAGATGATAATAGACATCAGTAATAAAATAATAATTAAAAATAAGTTTGTTTCCAAGATATTAAACATTTACTTCTTCCTCCTTTATTATTTTTTGAAGAATCGAAACTTCACTTTCTAATGTTAGTAAAGTGAATTTAGTGACAATATTAATTCCTTGATCGATATACAAGGTTTCATTGTCATTGTTATCCAAAATTTGTTTAAACCCATTTAACAGTTGTTGTTTTTCAAGCAAGTAGTCTTTAAGTATTTTAATTCTCTCTTTTGATGTAAGGTCTTTTGATAAAAAAATTTTCAGTATATACTCATCTTTAATCTGAATACTACTTTTTTTCATTAACCACTCATGTAAAGTTTTCTTTCCGTTATCAGTTATGTAATATAAAAGTTGACCCCTACTTCCATCTTGGTCTTCAACTTGAACGAGTTTTTCTTTAGCTAGCTTATGAAGTGCTGGATAGAGTCCACCATAACTAATTGGCCAAAACTTTTGCATGGATAGTTCTAAATTCTTCTTGATCATATATCCTGTCATAGGTGATATATTAAGCAATCCTAAAATTGCATATTTTTGTGACATATGAACCTCCTAATGTATCTGTTGTATATATCTTACGTATATATTATATTAAAAAAGTAGATATGTCAAGAAAAATCTTAAAATATATTTTATGTTACAGTATTTTACATGTATTTACCAATAAAATATAGACATTATATAAAAGAATGAAAAAGAATAATTGACATTTAAATTTTAAGTGATATAATGATGATTGTGTACTGACCGACCGGTCAGTCATTAATAATTATATAGGAGGATATGTGTGAAAAACATTGCTAAATATAGTGTTAATAAACCTGTTTCAGTATTAATGGGAATATTAATTGTCATTTTATTAGGGATTGTTTCTATAACTAAATTACCTTTAGAACTATTCCCAGATATAAATTTACCTTTTGCGGTTGTTGTTACAACTTATGAAGGAAAAAACCCTTATGAAGTTGAAGAAGATGTAACGGTTCCAGTTGAACAAAACTTGTTATCAATTAATAATCTGAAAACTTTACAATCAACTTCAAGAGAACATTTCTCAATTATTATTGCGGAGTTTGAACAATCTACAAATATGGACACTGCGTTTTTAGAAATACGTGAAAGTTTTCAAATGTTAGATTTAAAAGAGGGTGCGGGTAACCCGATGATTATTAAGTTTGACCCTGATATGATGCCTGTTATGGTCGTATCACTTACTAGGGATTGGGGTGATGTGAGCGATGAAGAATCACTTATCAAAACAACCGAATGGGTTAAAGAGGATGTTTTAAATAAGTTAGAACGTATTCCAGGGGTAGCTTCAGTTAACTTGAGCGGAGCTTCTGATACTGAAATACAAGTTGATTTAGATAAAGATTTACTTGAAAATTATAACCTTACACAAGATGAAGTATTAAGAATCATAAAAGATCAAAATATTTCCGGGTTAGCTGGAATTGTTCCAGATAATAACGCCATTCGTATGATGTATATCGGTAATAAAATTGTTGGGTTAGAAGGGTTAAAAGAAACACCAATTACCTATGATTCAACAAATAATAAAATTATTACTTTAAATGACTTATCTACTAGTATTGATTTTATAAACGCAGCAACAAATCAATATATGAAAATTAATGGACAACAAGGAATATCAATCTCATTTCAAAAACAATCAGAAGTAGGGATTACAGAAGTTGTTCAATCCATTCAAAAAACATTAAATGAGATTACTGGTAGTGATGAATATGATGCAGGATATGTTGAATTATTAAATCAAGGAGAGTATATTGAGCAGTCAGTAGGATCAGTAACATCAAATATTATCATAGGAAGTATCTTAGCGATCATCATTTTATTCTTGTTTTTAAGAGATATTAGACCAACATTAATTGTTGGATTAGCCATTCCAATTAGTGTCATCGGTGCTTTCTCCTTAATGTATGCATTTAATATTACCTTAAATATTGTTTCTATGGGTGGATTAGCCTTAGGTATAGGAATGCTTGTTGATAACTCGATTGTCGTTATAGAAAATATCTATCGTTTATTAAATCAAGGGAAATCACCGAAAGAAGCAGCAATAGCTGGGGCTTCTCAAGTTGCAGGCGCAATTACTGCATCAACAATTACAACAATAGCGGTATTTTTACCAATCGTCTTTATTGAGGGGATGACCGCTGATTTATTCACTGCGATGGCATTGACCGTAACCTTCTCACTAGTTGCTAGTTTAATTATTGCCCTTACGATGGTACCTAGTATTAGTGCACGAAGTTTAAAACAAAGTAATATTAAAGAAGATAAAATATCTAAAAAATTACAAAAGTGGTATGAAAAAATTATTATAGTTGTTCTTCGTAAAAAAGCCATTTCATTAATTGTAGTTACATTATTACTAGTTTTATCGATCTTTTTAGCTTCACTTAATGGATTTGAGTTACTTCCAAAAACAGATGAAGGGACGATTACCGTTAATGTTGAAATGATAAAAGGAACTTCTTTCAATAAAACGACGGAACTAACGGATAAAATAGTGGATGAAATCATGACAATTGATGATATTAAAACCGTTAGTGCTGAGGTTGGAGGCGGTGGATTTGGTTCTATGTTTGGTGGAACTGGAGCTACAGATACCGCATCAATCACTGTTCTTTTAAAGGATAATAGAACCTTATCAACGGAAAAAATAGCGAAGAAAATTGAAGAAATAAGAGATGAGCTAGACTATGATCAATTAGATAATATCAATGAAAAAGAGGTATATAAAATATCTGTTAACTCACAAAGTACGACATCTATGGCTGGATTTGGTGGGACTGGAATTCAGTTAGAAATCAAAGGTGAAGATATATATGAAATGCGAAATATCGCCAATCAATTGGTTTCAATCATTCAAGAGGTGAAAGGAACAAAAGATTGGGATAATGGTGTGGTACAAACAGATGATGTTGTTCGTATTGAAGTGAATAAAGAAAATGCGATTAAAAGAGGATTAACAGAAAGTGATATTAGAACTGCCATTAATAATTTTTATCAATCACTTGGATTTAGTATGACGACAACTATTGATACTAGTTTAATTATTAAAGTGAATGGAATTGATTATAAAATTAGTGTGCCTACCAATGGATTTAGTGGGATAGATGTTAATCATCAAGATTTCTTAAGACAAATCAGTGTATTTGATTATTCTGTCACTAAAGCTATAGAAAATAAATTAGCGGAAAATGATGAAACATTTATATTATATTACCTCAATATCCCATTTATGGATGCAGAAAGAACCATTGTTAATCCATTATTTAATGAAGATTTACCGTTAAGAGCACTTTTAATTAATCCACTCGTTCGTTATGATGAAATAAAAAATGAAGTATATATTCCACAACAAGATGAAATATTAACAGATACGAATCCAACCTTAGTTTCTTTAATTAAAGGAAGTGTCTATGAAGGTAATCTAGATACTAGTATCACAAATGTTAAACTAGAAGATGGATTTGGTAGTATTACTCGCGATGGAAAATCACGAACAATGACTGTCTCAGCACAGGTTGAAACAGGTAAAGTTCTTAGTCAAGTATCAAAAGAAGTTGAAGATAAAGTGAATGCTTATTTAAATTCAATTGAATTTAAGGATAGTTATGGGAAACATGGATATACGGTAGAATTTACTGGAGAAAATACGGATATCAATCAAACAAAACATGATATGATATTAGCGGGAGTTGTTGCGATTTTACTAGTCTATATGGTAATGGCGATAAAATTCCAATCACTCAAATATCCATTTATTGTTTTCTTTACGATACCACTTGCTTTTACCGGTGGCTTATTAGCACTTGTCATCACGAATTTACCAATTAGTATGGTTGCCATGGTTGGGTTGATTATTCTCTCTGGAATCGTTGTTAATAATGGTATTGTTTTAATTGATTATATTAATCAATTGAGAGAGAGTGGAAAGTCAATTGATAAGGCAATTGTTGAAGCAGGAAAAACACGATTACGACCAATCTTAATGACCGCATTAACCACCTCTCTAGCACTAATACCTTTAGCGATAGGATTTGGTGAAGGTGGAGAATTATTACAACCATTAGGAATTACCGCTGTTGGTGGACTAATTTATGCAACTTTACTAACCTTAATTATCGTGCCAATTATGTATCGTGTGTTAAATCCTAAAAGATAACATAATGAGGAAATAACTAATGAACAGTAAAAAAGATAGAATTTTTCAAGCAGTGATTGACCATCTAAAAAATGAAGGGTTCCTTATGAATTTGACGATAGCCAAAATCGCTAAAAAAGCTGATGTTGGAAAAGGAACAGTCTATGAATATTTTAATAGTAAAGAAGAATTAATCGCAGAAACTATCATTTACATGTTAGAAAAAAATAATTCTAGAGTATTAAATTTATCAAATGACTCATTAAATTTTAAAGATTCGCTACTTCTATTCATAAAT
The DNA here is from genome assembly GCA_018394295.1 of Mycoplasmatota bacterium. Lineage (NCBI taxonomy): Bacteria > Bacillati > Mycoplasmatota > Mycoplasmatota bacterium. Next base: position 2,488,716 of record CP074573.1, on the reverse strand, counting down.
AAAACCTTTGAGATTCTTATTGAAAATACAAATATACATACTATTTTAATGTCAGAAGAAATCTATGGACTAATTAATCATCAATTAAAACAAAAGATGATGGTTAAAATAATGGAGTTAAAGAAAGATTATATTCAGTATTTAATGTCTATTATTAATAAGGGGGTTAACGAAGGGAAATTTAATCCAATTAGGGATTCTTTTATCGCAATTTCAATTAGTAATTTAATTGTGACAAATATTATGTATTTTATCAATCATAAAGATGAGTATCAAAAAGATGAGTTTATTGATAAAATGTATCAGTTAATTTTAAAACTTGTATCATAAATAAACTAAACCTATTGTTTTTGAACAATAGGTTTTTATATATATCATTAAAAAAAGCATATTATTTGAAAATTTTAATTGATAAAGGTATGATTAAATTGTAAGTTAAAATTACAAGGAGGAAATATAATGAAGTTTGAATTACCAAAATTACCTTATGCATATGATGCATTAGAACCAAGCATTGACGCGTTAACTGTTGAAATTCATTACGATAGACATCATAGAGGATATAAGAATAAATTAAATACAGCATTAGAAAAACACTCAGAATTTGGAAGTGGAAAATCAATTGAGGAATTATTATCAGAGGTTAACGAAATACCTGAAGATATTCGTCAAGCAGTAATAAATACTGGTGGTGGATACTATAACCATAATCTATATTGGTCTATATTAACACCGAATGGTAAAAATAAACCAACCGGTATTTTATTAGAAGCGATTGAATCAACATTTGGTTCATTTGATGAGTTTAAGGAAAAAGTAAATCAGTCAGCCAACACATTATTTGGATCTGGTTGGGCATTTGTCGTGGTTAATAAAAATAAAGAATTAGAAGTTGTTAAATCAGCTAATCAAAATTCACCATTAAGTGATGGAAAAACACCAATTCTAGCTATAGATGTTTGGGAACATGCTTATTACTTGAATTACCAAAATAAAAGACCTGATTATGTTAATGCCATCTGGGATATCTTCAATTGGAATGAAATTGAAAGACTATATGAAGAAGCAATAAAATAATATATATAAAAACTGACTTTTAAGTCAGTTTTTTCTTTATTAAGGAAATTTATTGAAATAAAGACATAAATAGAATATTATTAAGTTAATGATGAAGTTGTAAGTTTTGGAGGTGGTAAGTTCATGAGGTGTGATTGGTGTTTAGGAGATGAATTATACATTAAGTATCATGATGAAGAATGGGGGAGGCCTGTTTATGATGATCAAACATTGTTTGAATTTTTGGTTTTAGAATCAATGCAGGCAGGTCTTAGTTGGATTACTATATTAAGAAAAAGAGAAAATTTTAGGAAGGCGTTTGATTATTTTAATGTATTAAAAGTAAGTCAATATGATGAGGCGAAAATACTTGAGTTATTGAATAATCCAGGAATTATACGATACAGGCGAAAAATTGAAGCCGCTATTAATAATGCGAAAATGTTTATTGAAATACAAAAAGAGTTTGGAAGTTTTTCTACCTATTTATGGCGTTTTGTTAACCATAAACAAATAATTAATCATTATCAACAGATAGATGACATTCCTACTACCTCAAAATTATCTGATTTAATTGCTTCTGATTTAAAAAAACGTGGATTTAAGTTTTTAGGGTCTACCATAATTTATTCATATTTAGAGGCAGTTGGTGTAATTGATGATCATATTGAGACATGTATAATGAAAAATAGAAGAAAGATAAAGTTAAATGAAAATAAAGAGTGATTTGTTTATTGAGAAAATAAAAAAATTATATATTCAAAATCCATGTTATTTATCAAGTATTGCGTTGTGGAAAACTGAGAAGATGTTAAAAGAAGCAAATACTTATGAAGTAATTGATCAAGATAAAATCTATTTATATGCATTAAGTAATAATAATCTAATTTTCTATTGGTCAAATCAATTAGATGATTTTATTTTGACTAAGAATGAAATTTCAAATTTAGATATTTTAATTTTACATGATAATTTTTATCAATTGATTAAAGATGATTTAGTTCAATATAAAATTGATCAAATGAATCCTTTGATATATAAAGGTAATCAAGAATCTATAACTCTTCATGAGGATTACTTAATAAAAGATTTTGATTTTAACAATAGAGCTGATTTTGTGGATGCTGCAAAACTAATTAATGAGGTTTATGCTGGCCATCATCATACAGAAGATGAGATTAAATCATGGATGAATGATATTGCTTTTGACCCATCCCTATGGTTTTGGATTAAAGAGGAAAATTCAAATGAAAAAGCAGCACTTGCTATTAGTACTTATCAAGCGTCTGTGAAAAAAAGTTATTTAGATTGGATACAGGTATCACCTAGTCATCAAAAAAAAGGATTAGGTAAAGTATTGGTTTATGAAACAATTAGAAGATCCATTGATAAATCAAATATTATTAGAGTAACCGGCATAACGGATGAATTTTATAAAACGTGTGGTTTTATAAGTCAAGACAAATGGTGGTATATTAAAAAAAGTTAATGGAGTTAGTTATGGAAGAATATAATGAAAACTTAAAAAAAGAAGCTAATATATTTTATAACCCGTTATTAAAGTCAATATTAAATCCTTATGGAAAAGTAATCATAACAGGAAGTTATGCGTTGGATTTAATGACATGGAGGGATTTAGATATATTTTTAGAGGTTGAAAATATAAAACAATCTGATATTTACGATATATCTTGTCGAATATTTAAAGCCTATAAACCTATTTGGTTTGAGACCAAAGATACTTTTTTAGATGAATCAGGTTGTCCTAAAGGATATTTCATCGGGTTTGAGTCTAAAATTATTAATAATAAGCTATGGAATGTAGATATTTGGTTTACAAGTAATGAATATATAGAAAATCATTTAACATATATTGAGCATTTGAAAAAGAAGATAACACCTAAAAATAAGCAATTGATATTAATGTTAAAAAGGTTACTAATTAAGGAAGGCTACTATGGTAGTCAAATATTTAGTGTGGATATCTATCAATCAGTATTAGAAGATCAGGTGTCTACCTTAGAAGAATTTAAACAGTGGCTATTGAATCATAGAAACATAAATATTTAATGATGATTACTAGTATCAAAGTTAAAGTTATAGTAGGGTAATCTTTGTTGCATGATTTATACTAATGTGCGATAATTAATATTGTATTAGAAAAGGAGTAGGAAAAATGGAAAGAAAAGCAGTATATCGTAAAAAATATCATATAGAAATAAGTGACGTAGATTTCAATAAACAATTAAAGTTGAGTACATTATTCAGTCATTTTCAAGATGTAGCTAGTGATGCTGTGGATAACTTAGGAATAGGAATTAATGATTTAGAGAAGAATTATGGGGTTGCTTGGATACTGATACGTATGCGTGTTGAAGTGATTCGTCATCCAGTTTGGAATGAAGAAATAACGATTGAGACTTGGCCGCAAGAACCGAAGACACTTGATTTTGAACGAGATTTTCTTGTTTATGATAGTGAAGGAAATATTATTATTAGAGCGATTTCAACTTGGATTATATTTGATATTAAAACGAGAAGAATTAAAAAGAGTAGTGTAATCAATACAAATTATCCTGAAATAATCACAAAAAGAGCGATTGATTGTAAATTAGGTAAATTAAATCCATATAATGAGTTACAAATTGCCTATAAAAAAATGATAGGTTATAGTGACATTGATTTTAATGGTCACTTAAATAATTCAAAATATATCGATTTTATCACCGATTGTTTTACATTTGAAAATCATCAAATGTATCAAATGAAGTCACTTGAAGTGAATTTTATCCATGAAGCATTACCAGGTGATTTTGTGACATTGTATAAAGATGTATCTGAAGTTAACCACCAAATGATTTATATCGAAGGAGTTAATGAAACAGAAAATAAATCTGTATTTAAAGCGAAAGTTGAAATACGATTAAGGTAAGCATATACAAAAATTATTATTAAATACATTAATAATCTTATATATATATTTACTTTCATTAATTATTCAAATATAATAGAATTAATTTTAATGAAAGGGATAGGGATATATAAATGATAGAAGAAATTATTAAAAAATTAGTTAAGATTATTACTCGTAAAATTGGAAACAAAATCAATACATCAATGAGTGAAAAAGTTAGTCAAAAGAAGGCACAAATAAACGAAAAATTTGAGTATGAATTAAAACACGCCAAAAATTACATAATATGTGGATTATGTTTGTGTCTAATAGGGTTAGGTTTGTTAATCTACTCATTGGTGATTTATTTTCAGGATATACAATATAATAATTTATTGATTTGTTTTATTCTTGGAGTCGTTAGTTTTATTTTAAGTATAATGATTATTATCAACTATTATAAGTATAAGATTTCTTATAATAATACTTTACTTACAAAGAAAACACCATTTAGTACGAAAGAAATTAGATGGGATGATATCACTGATATAACAGTTAGTAATAATCATCAAATAATTTTGACTACTAGTCAAAATAAAATTACTTGTAAACCCATACTCATTGGGATGGTGGACTTTATTTATGTTATTTATACAAAATTTGGTAAAGAAACAATATACTCATTATGCCGAAGTTCGTTGGTTCATAAAACAGTTAACCAAATGATTAGACAATATGAGATAGATTTAGACTGTGAATAAGAAAGAAGTTATAAAGGAATATTTTGATTTTAATATATCATTTCGTAATAAAAAATACTGAACTGTTTAAACTGTACCCTATGTCAAGGACATATTGAAAAAAAGAATATATTATATTATGCTGCTTTAAGCTGATTCCTGAATTCAATAGGAGTCAGCTTATTTAGTTTCCACTGATATCTTTGGTGATTGTAATAGTACATATAATCATCTATTTTTAGTTCTACATCTTTTAATGTTTTACATTCTGAAAAGTCTATATAGTCTTTCATATGGCCAAAGAACGATTCTATAGGTGCATTATCCCAACAGTTACCTCTACGAGACATTGATTGAAGTAAGTTTCTTGACCTCACTTCTTTTGAGAATTTAGGACTTGTATAATGACTTCCTTGGTCCGAATGTATAATGGCATTTTCGGGTAAGTTTATATTGTCTAATTCTTTAACTGTATCCAATACAAAGTCAATTTTAAGATTATTTGATACCTTATAAGCAACTAATTCTTTCGTACTACCATCTAATATGGTAGATAAATATGCGAATCTATTATTATACCTTATATACGTAATATCAGTCAGTAACACCTTATATGGAGACTGCTGATCAAAGTTTCTATTTAAATGATTCTTGTGTACTCTATGGTTTTGATCTGCTTTTAACATCTGCTTATAAGGATCCTGTCTACGTATTTTACATACTAGACCATATTTACTCATAATTCTTCTAATGGACTTCAAATTCATGTTTTCCTTTAAATGCATCTTAATTTGTTTAGCACCATACTTTTTCTTTCCAACCTCAAATACTTCCTTGATGAGTTTAAATCTTTTCTTATCATTTTGTTCCTTTTTCATTCTATTCTTCTTTGATTTTTCTGAATGGTAGTTATAGTAACCACTTCTTGATACTTCTGCCACACTACATAAATAATCTTGTATTCCTGGTCTTCTAGATTTATGGATGACTTTTTGATCATCTCAAATTTATCACTTTTTCTTATTTCTTTCCCATTCCTCCTTTCGCTTTCGTCGAGCTTTTTTAACATATCATTTTCCATTTCTATTAAAGCAATTTTAGCCTTTAATTTCTCAATCTCTTGTTCTTCGGTTTGAATTTCATGCTTATATCTTCCTCGATTATCTTTACGGGAATCATCAAGTGAAACAACGCCTCCGTCATTATAAAGTCTCTTCCATCTAGTTGCACATTGTTCTATTCGTTTCATCCCTATAATATCAACATCAAAACCATGTTCAATAAATATTTGACGTGGTAATTTTCCGCCTCTATATTCATGCATAAAGTCAATCTTGAATTCAAGGGTATAAGTAATAGATTTACTTGACACACGCTTAACATTTGGATTATTTTTTATTAGTTCAATTTCTGTTTCATTAAATACATTAATGCTCATATCCTCTTCTCCTTAATACACACTAAAATTATTATAACATACAAAAATACCCTATAGAGGGAACACTTTCTTTTTCAAAGTGTCCACACTATAGGGTATATTTTAGTTTTCAGTATTTTTTTATTGAATAATAAGCAATGATAAATTCTAAAAATATGTTTTAAAACAGTTAATAGACCTTTTTCTTATAGATTTCAATTGAATAACAAACAAATGTTTGTTATAATAAAATATAGTATATATAAAGATTTTTTAGGGTTAGGAGTTGAGGATATGCGATTAATTAAAGCGAAACAAATCTTGTCTTCTTGGTCGAGTGGAAATCATTGGTTTGGTTGTAATTATAATATGAATATATATAAAGGATGTTCTCATGGTTGTATTTATTGTGATTCAAGAAGTGAATGTTATCAAGTAGATCATTTTGAAGAAGTTAGGGGAAAAGAAAATTGTTTAATGATATTAGATAATGAATTAAAATCAAAACGAAATAAAGGGATTGTTGGAACAGGAGCAATGAGTGATCCATATAATCCTTTTGAAAAGGAGTATCAGTTAACAAGAGGAGCATTAGAATTAATAAATAAATATCAATATGGTGTTGGCATTTTAACGAAGTCAACTTTAGTTTTAAGAGATGTCGATCTATTAAAAAAGATAAGAACACATTCAGAAGCTATGGTTAATTTTACGATTACAACTTATGATGATAATTTATGTAAATTAATAGAACCCCATGTATCTCTGTCATCAGATAGATTTAAAGCAGTAAAAGAATTGTCAAATGAAGGGATATTTACAGGGGTATTAATTTGGCCAATATTACCTTTTATAAACGATAATGAAGATAACATTAGGAAACTTGTTCAAAAAGCCTCGGATTGTGGCGCTTCATTTGTTATCCCTTCATTTGGTGTCACTTTAAGACAAAACCAACGTGATTATTATTATGATAAATTAGATTTACATTTTCCTGGTCTAAAACAAAGATACAAACATGTTTTTGGTAATCAATATGAATGTCTATCACCGAATCATAGTAATTTATGGAATGTATTTAAGCAAGAATGTAATAAGGTTGGCTTACCTTATAAAATGTCAGATATCGTATCTAAACTCAGAAAAACTAAGAGGATAAAACAATTATCTTTATTTGATGAATAAGATAATGAAAAAAAATAACCCGAGAAGGTTATTTTTTATCGTGATTTAATATTTTTGTAATTTTTTCTACAACAGAAGCTACTTCTTCATGAAAAGGCGGGTCTTCTTGTTTTAATAGTTCTTTTGCGATTTCTAAATCTGCATTCGTGTATTCGTTTTTTGATTTTAATCTTTCTAGTTCTAATTTATGAGATCTATTCATATTAATCACCATTAATAGTTTATGATACTATGAATAATATATACAATTGATATTTTAATGAATGTATTATAGAATAAAATAGATAATAAGATAGATATTTAAGAATGGAGAATACCTATGTGTGGACGAATTAGTGTTGCTTTAAGTACAGAAGATATGATACAGGTACTTAGAGAAAGATATGATATTGATGAAGAAAACATAGATTTTGAATTACCAAGATATAATGTTGCGCCATCAACAAAAGTTTTATCAGTTATAAGTGATGGGAAGAAATATCGTGTTGGTTCATTACGTTGGGGGTTTATTCCTTTTTGGGCTAAAGATGAGAAATTTTATTCGATTAATGCTAAGGCAGAAACAATTTCATCTAAGCCAATGTTTAAAGATTCCTTTAAACATAAAAGATGTGTCATATTGGCAGATGGTTTCTATGAATGGAAAAAAGAAAATAAGAATAAAATTCCTTATCACTTTAAAGTAACGGATCAATCGATATTGCCTTTAGCTGGTCTATGGAGTGCTTATACTAAAGAAGATGGATCAAATATTTATACTTGTACTGTTATTACGACTGAACCTAATGAAATTATGAAACCCATACATGATAGAATGCCCGTTATTTTAACACTAGAAACTGAAAAAACATGGCTAAATCCTTTAATATCAGATGTTGATATATTAGAGTCATTATTAGTTCCCTATCAATCTATCAATATGGATTGTTTTAAAGTGAATCCAATTGTAAATAATCCTCGAAATGAAACATCAGATTGTTTAAAGTCAATTGTTTAAAAATATTAATAATTTAAGTTATATGATATAATAGTTTTATTGTTATTTTTAAGAGTTTAGGAGAAAGTGGGGATTATTATGTTACCATCTAGAAAAGAAGCACAGGATATGATTTTAGAGGCAGAAAAATTGAATCCTGGTCCATGGGTAAAGCATGTTTATTATACTGCTTTAGCTGCTGAATTAATCGCACAGAAACACCCGAATCTAGATTCTGAGAAAGCCTATATTTGTGGGTTACTCCATGATATAGGTAGAAGAGAAGGGATATATGATTTACATCATACGATTTATGGGTATAAGTATTTAAAAGATTTAGGTTATGAAGAAGTAGGAAGAATAAGCCTAACGCATTCATTTGTTCATCATGATATTTCTGATTTTAATGGAAATTTTGATTGTACAGAAGAAGAATTAAGATTTTTGAAATCATATATTGAAAAGGTGACTTATGATGATTATGATAAATTGATTCAAGTCTGTGATTACCTTGCTTTACCAAATGGTTTTTGTATATTAGAAAAAAGGATGATAGATGTTGCTTTAAGAAGAGGTGTTAATGATTTGACGATTGGAAAGTGGAAAAAGGTGTTTTCTCTAAAACAAGAAATAGAAAAAAGTATTAACCAATCGATATATAATTTACTACCAAATATAATAGAGAACACACTTTCTTAAAATTGACTGTACTATTGATTAGTACAGTTTTTTCATTGATGTTTAATTATATATGTTATATAATTAGATTAGACAATTAGATAATTATCTAATCTATAGAAAAGGTTGGTGAATGAGATGTTTATTAAAAGAAGTAATGTACGAATAAAAATTCAAGAATACGCTACTATGGAGATATTTATGGGATTTGTTGCGATACAAAACCCTGGAATATTTCCTAGTGACTGTGATTATTTAAAATATCATAAAGAATACAAAATTAATAATTCAGATGTACTAAAATATGCGTTTCCAGAAGAAGATTTAGATTCAATTGAAGAACAAATAGAACCTATAATAAAAATTTTTTTAGAACATGGTGATATCGTTTTAAATGATAAAGATTTAAATGAAATAAATACCTCAAATCAAATAAAGTCTATAATGGAGATTGCTAGAAGTGTTTGGGAACTAGGTTTTTCTAAATATTGGACAAAAATAAAGAAACGATATGACAGATGGGATAATGTAGAAATAAATAATATTGATCAGGTGATAAGATTCTTAGAAGGGCAATGTAAACAGAAAATTTCATTAGAACATCAATTAATTATTGAGAATGCCAAGTCAATCATACTAATTCCATTATTATTTTTAGATACTCAATTAGGATTTAACAATGTTAATGACAATCTAATTATTTTATTTGGTACAAGAAATATAAGGGATAATTTGAGTGCTTATGAAAATAATGATCTATATGTTAGGTGTTTAGCTGCTTTAGGAGAAAAGAATCGACTGGCTATCATGAAAAAGTTATTACTAAATGGTGGGAGTATTGAGGGAATTGAATTAGCTTCACAATTAAACATAACACCAGCAACAGTATCTCATCATTTCACAATTTTAAGACAAGCAGGTTTAGTATCTCGTTCAAAATCAGGTCGTATCGTCCGGTTTTCTCCTGAAATCTCGCGGCTTCAAGAGTTGGTATTTTTCCTTAACTCAATGAACAAGGGGGAGAATAATGTCTAAAGTATATGTTAAGAAGTCCTATTATGCCTCTCTATGTTATTACGGATTAAAACAATTAGGTTTTATTGGGGGAAAAGTTAATGAAAAGTATCAACATGAGGCAGAAAAATTAGAAAAGTTTGGTACTGAGTTTGCTTTTTGTGCTCCAGCTGCAGGTGGACCGATTTTTACTCTTGTTTATCAAATTCCATCCTATCTTAATCCTAATTCAGTTGATAAGTTAATTAAAATTCAGGAAGCAATTAACCATTTTGTTTGTAGCCAATCTATCGAAGTATTTAAAAATAGCTGGCCTAGTGAGACAAAATATTGGGATGACTGGTATAATTCATCATGGATGACTTATCTTTTTAAATCTATTAGTAGAAATCCTAAGAAGGTAATAAAAGTAGTTGATTATTTTTTTAAGTTTATTAATAAATTATGGCCTATTTATCAAGATATCTATAGGTCTAAAATAATTAATTATGATTTATTATCCTGGGAAAACGATTGTAAACAGGTACAGGTATTTAAAAAATGGAATGAAGAATTAGGGATAAATTATCCATACGATGAATTTAATCTAATTATATGTCCTGAAAATCCTACAACTGCTAGTAGTTTAGGTCCTCAGCAAATTGTATTTGGAGATAAATATAAATGGTCGATGATGAAGAATACTTTAGTACATGAAGTGGGAGTACGGTATCTGGGGTTAAAAACTTTATCAGAACACCCCTTAACTTCCAATATTATGAAAAATGATTATTTTAGTATGATAAAGTTAATTGAAACTGAAGTTTGTTATCGTAAACCACGTTTAATACCAAATTTATTAGAAGACCCATTTGTAAAAGGAATGCAATTAGAAAATCTACTAATATGGAGGAGGACGCAAAAGGAGTATAAATCATTAATAGAGTCATTTGCACATTGGTATCATCTTGCCAAAATTAAGAGGTTATTATAAAGAAATGTTTATTAGTATTCTCACAATAATGTAATTTTGGTTAAAATATTTTAGGTTTTAATGAAAATTATATATTAAAAATAAAAATTATGTTATATAATGAATTTATATTATAATAGGAGGGATTATATGGCATTTTTTCGTTATCTATTTAAACAATCAGAAAAAGGACTAGGAAAAGCATTTTTATTTTCAATATTACTAGGATTTATCTTTGCATTATCAGTATTAGTAATATCAGTAAGATATATATCTAAATTAGATGACTCTACTATTAAGAAGTTTGCTGATGAAACAGGGTGTAAAATTGTTAATTATCAATTAACATGTAATGAGGACTATTACGAGTATGATGATCTTATTATTGATTTAAATTGGGATGATGATAGTCTATTTAATGATAAAGTAATACTGACAAGAGATAAAATACTCTTTGAAAACAGAATTAATAGTTATGAACAATTATTAACAGGTTTAAACCATGGACCTTATATGAATGCGAATGATTTTATTGACTTTTTAGGTGCTTTTTCTGCCCTAATCTATATATTCGGTTTTTTAGGTGCATTTGTAGGAGCGACAATTTTCTTTATTATCGCTAATACAATACTAGCACTAGTCATGATGGGGATAATCAATGCTTCTATGAAAACATACTTCAAGTATGACCAGATGTTTAAGTTAACAATTTATACTTCTTTACCATATGTAACTTTTAATGCGTTAACAAGAATGATTTTTCATGAATCTCTATTTGGATATATAACATCATTTGTACCATTAGGTGGATTCCTACGTGTAATAATTGATTACACAATTATATTTGCATTAACTTACCTTGCAGTTAAGGTAGGATTCAATAAAACTGAAGAAAATAATACTGAACTTCAATTAGATGTTGAATAAATATGAATTATACTAGGTATATTTTATGCCTAGTATTATTTTTTGTTTATATCATCAATAAATTTAGAGGAATGAGTTAGATTATTTTAGATAAAATAAAAATATAAAGGTGGTGGCATTTAATGAAATGGCGTATGCATGGAGCTAACCCTGAAAAATTATATCAACAATTTGGCATAACAATGCCCAAAAAAGTAATTGATTTTAGTGATAATGGGAATGCGATTAAACAAGACAAAGTGTTAAATATAAATTATGAAGCCTATTTTGATCAATATCCTGATGATGAAGTCATTGAGTTAAGAAGATTGATTAGTGAGAGAGAAAATATTCCGATTGAAAATATCTTATTTTCAAATGGGACTAATGAATTGATATATATATTAGCCTCTTTTTATCAAAATAAAACGGTTGCTATATTACATCCTACTTATTCAGAATATGAAAAAGCTTTGAAGGTAAATAATGTAAACGTAGACTATATATATAATTTTGAAGAGGTGAAAGAAAAGCATGTTGCTTTATTTGTATGTAATCCAAATAATCCAACAGGACGTTACTTTAATTATGACACCATGACTAAATTAGCGAAAAAGCTAGAAGCAAAAAATATTGATTTAATTATTGATGAAGCATATATTGATTTCATGAAGAAAAAGCATCAAACGCTTGATATAAAACAGTTTAATTATGTTTATATATTACGTTCGCTTACTAAATTTTACCACTTATCTGGTTTAAGAATTGGTTATGTTTTATCCCATAGAGATAATATTGAAGAAATAAAAAATAGACAACCAACATGGAGTGTCAATTCTATTGCACAAGTTGTTAGTTTAGCCTATTTAAATGATTTTGATTTTATAGAAAAAACAAAAGAATATTATGAAAAAGAAAGAAATCGTTTATTTAAACAATTAAAAGAACTTGGGTATGAAGTTTTTGATAGTGTAGTTAATTTCTTTGTGATGAAAATTGAAGATGATGAAGAATTAATTAGGTTTTTACTTACAAAAGGAATTGTTATTCGTCACACTCGTAATTTTCCAAGTCTGAATGGGAAATATGTTCGAATCACTATAAAATCAATTGAAGAAGATAATATACTAATTGATGCATTAAAAGCCTATGCTAGATCAAAACATTAAGTTTTTTTGTGTTAATTCGAACCAAATAAGGAATAATATAGAGAAAAATAAATAAAATAATATTAATAGCTAGATCATTCTTGATTAGGATTATCTAATTTAGAATCAGAACTAGTTAAAAAAGTCCTGTTCATATAAACAGGACTTTTTGTATTTTTAGGTAAATTGTTTTATTTAGTAAATTTAAGACAATAAGCGTTATTGTTGATATCCTCTACACTTTCTACCTGAAAACCAACTTCTTTTCCAAGGTCTATGAAGTAATCACTAGTTTGTGTTTTATCATTCCGTTTCTGACCATAACCAGTGGATACAGTTTTATTTGGTAATGTTACTTCTAAAAAAGCAATAAAAAGAGTATTATTGATGGTTTTTGGTATAACAACATCCCATAGTATAAAGTGTCCATTAGGTTTTAGAACACGATAGATTTCTTCAAAGACTTGTTTATGTTCTTCATTCTTAATATACATTAGTGTAAAAAATGAAGTAACCGTCTCAAAAGAATGATCTAGGAATAATAATTCTTTCGCGTTCATCACTATTTTAATTGGGCCACTTGGTGCTTCAATTAATTCTTGTTTAAGTGGGTCAATCGCAATAACTTCATCGCTTTTAAGTTGTCCTATTATTCCTTCGCCTCCACCACCTATATCTAATATTTTTCCATTTAAAGACAATTGTGATAAATCAACACCAATTGCACCACTATATACTGCTTGTTTAAGAATTTCAGGTTGTTCTATGCAATAGGTAAAGTATCTTAAATCACATTGATTAACATACCACTTGTTGTCAATCTTTTCTCCTTTTAATTTTCCTTGTTTAATAAAGGTAATCATTTCATCTTTTGTATAATCATATTTTTCTAATTTTAATACACATTCATCAAGATCTAAATAAGTTAGGGCATCCCTCTTAATCATATTATCCTCCACGATATAGTATAGGTAAATTATAACATCAAAAGCTAAATATTAGTTAGGTTTTACAGAAATCACCTTAAATTGATATTGAAACTTTATAAGATAATTATCAAAATCAGGTTGTATTGAAATTGATCTGCTTATTTATGTTATCTATATTTCACCATGATTTTTGGAAAATATCATTATTATCAAAAATTTTGTTTAATATAGTTAATAAATTTAATAACTATACTCGCTATATATTGGATAATATTAGTAAATTTGTTATAATGTATTAGTGGATAAACACAAAAAAATTATTTGAGGGGGATTTGATGATAACAAGATCATTAAAAAAGTATTTAGATGAACTGACTCAATACACTGAATTGAGGGTTCAAGAAAACAAAACATTGAACATGGGCTTTTTAAATGGGAACATGGTTTCAAACACTAAGACTAGTAATAATGGTGTTGGTGCTAGAGTCTATAAAAATGGATCTTGGGGTTTTGCTTCTAACTCTGAGATAGATGATGCTAGTGTAAAAGAAGTATTGAAAGCAGCAAGTAATAATGCTTTATTCCTTAATTCACGCTTGAGTTTAGATAAAGAATTCTTTCCGAAAACAATTGGGAATATGGAAAAAGATTTTAGATCAAATAAACATCCGTTAACGCAGGGAGAAATTAAAGATTATATTAAAACAATTGATAATTATATCGCAGAAAAATATCCAAATTTAACTCAAAGATATGTTGGTGTTAGAGGATTATCAATGGAAAAATCACTCATCACATCTGATAATTCTAATTTTTATTCTTTTGTACCGACAACTTCTGTTGTTGTACAACTTGTCATGATGAAAGATGGTGCACCAGTTAATATTTACGAAGTATTTGGTGGAGCAGGTGAAATTCAAGATCAACTCAATAATCCAAGTGATTTTTATGAAGATATTGATAAACTTTATAAACAGTTAGCTGATAAAAGTGAAGGGGTTTACCCTAAAGCTGGATTAAGAGAAATTATCTTAGATACTAATATTTCTGGTATTTTGGCTCATGAGGCAATTGGACACACTACTGAGGCTGATCTTGTATTAGGTGGATCTATTGCTTCTGAATATATGAATAAACAAGTTGCAAGTCCACTTGTTTCTTTGGTTGACTTTGCTCATACTTATGAAGGTAAAACTTTAACAATTCCTATCTATATGGATGATGAAGGAACCGTTGCTGAAGATGTTGTAATAATTGAAAATGGAATTTTAAAGAATTATATGCATAATAAAGAATCCGCACGATTGTTTAATACAGTCCCTAAAGGTAATGCTAGAGCTTGGCAATTTAGTGATGAACCATTAATTAGAATGCGTAATACTGCTATATTACCTGGTGAGAGCAAACTAGAAGATATGATTGCATCAATTGAAGATGGTTACTATCTAACAAAAACATCTAATGGACAAGCAGATACAACCAGTGAATTTACTTTCGCTGTAACAATGGGATATGAAATTAAAAATGGAAAATTAGGAAAAGCAATTAAAGATTCTACGATATCAGGTAATGCTTTTGATGTCTTAAAAAGTATAACTGCTATTTCTGATGAAATGATATGGGCTGGTGCAGGTGGTATGTGTGGTAAAAAGCAACCTATTCCTGTTGGAATGGGCGGTCCTTCAATTAAATGTAAAGTTAATATAGGGGGCGAATAAAATGTTTGATAATGAAATTTTAAAATATACCATTAATGAAATGAAAGACAAAGTTGATAAATGTCAATGTAGCGTATCACAAAGTCGAAAATATGAATTGAATCTTGATAATGGCGAAATTTCTCTATTAAGAACAACAATAAACAATACATATCATGTTATTGTTATTAATGATAACAAAAAAGGTTCTATCTCGATTAATAAAACTGATAAAAAAACAGTTGATGAAGCATTAACTTCAGTTATAGAAATATGTGAAAATTCAGAGAAAGATGAAGCATTTGATATTGCTTCAGTTCAAGACAAAAAGGCGTTTATTATTGGTGATAATGAACCAGATTTAGATAAAATGTATGACTTGTTAGCTCAATATGTAAAAGATATTAAATCAATCTATCCGACAATTAAATTAATGGATACAGCGATTTCTTTTACTTTGACTACAAGGTTTATAATGAATTCTAATGATGTAGATTTTAAAGAAACAAAAGGAATTTATGATTTCTCAAGTGTATTTGCGGCTAAAGAAGGAACAAAAAGTTCTTCATTTAATTATTCAGGCTATTATTTGAGAAAATTAGAAAATAATTTATTAAGTTATGGTTCTTTAAAACAAGTATTAGATGAAACAATTGGACAAATAGAAACAAAAGGAATAGAAGGTAAATTCAATGGTGATGTGATTTTTACACCGGATTGTTTATCATCAATTATTTCAAATTATGTAAATACTTACTTAACTGATATATCATTAATGTCTGGAACTAGTTTATTAAAAGATAAATTAAATGAACAAGTAGCTAGCCCAAAATTAACATTACATGCTGCACCAAGAAGTGAAAAAATCGCAAATGGTTATCATATCACAAACGATGGTTTTGAAGCTAAGAATATGACAATCATTGATAAAGGAATTTTAAAATCTTATGCTTTATCTCAATATGGTGCTAATAAAACAGGGTTAGAAAGATCAAATAACATGGGTGGATGTTATATTCTTGAACCAGGTGAACAAGACCTTAAAGATATGATTAAATCTATAGAAAAAGGTGTGCTAGTTAATCGTGTATCTGGTGGTCACCCAAATGAAAATGGCGATTTATCTGTTGTTTTAAAAAATAGTTACTACATTGAAGATGGGGAGATTAAATATCCATTAAATGAAACAATGATTGCACTAAATTTAAAAGAAGCATTTAACAATATTATTGAAATTTCAAAAGAAAATGTTGATTTTGGTAGTCATATATTCCCTTATGTTAAGATTAAAGATGTATTAGTATCAGGTAAATAAAATAATAGTAGGATTAACTGTCTTTGACAGATAATCCTATTTTTTTTTACATAAGGAGATATTAAAAAGAGCGATTTGTGTAAAGGAAAGGAAATCACTCTTTTTAATATAAAATGATTGACATGCTAAGTGAAATATGACATAATAAATGTAAAGTATTTTACATTTGTGTAAATAATATTTATGATTTGTAATTATTTACTATATCAAGCATATAATATAAATACAATAAATACTATGTAATAAATATGACATTTATTGACAAAATCACTCTTGTATTGTAAACAAATTGTAAACTCAATACCTTTTTAAGGAGGATAACAATGATAAATTGTAAGAATGTATCTTTTGAATATGAAAAGAATAAAAAGATTTTAAAAAATATTAATTTCAATCTCCCAACCGGTCATATTGGTGTTTTATTAGGTTTAAATGGTTGTGGTAAAACAACGCTTCTAAAATGTATTGGAAAGAATTTAACTCATTACAATGGAGCAATTAAAGTAGAAGATAATTGTCGTTATATTAAAGAATTACCTACTTTTTGTGAAGAACTTACTGGGATAGAGTATGTAGAAATGTTGTTATCCTTAGGTGGTAATCACACAAATGATTTAGTTTATAAGTTAATTGATAGTATTGGAGTAAAGAAGAATTTAGAACTTCTCATTAAAAATACTTCTTTATATACTAGAAATGTATTGGTACTTTTATCATCTTTATGTCTTGATAGTGATATTATTTTACTTGACAACCCTTTTAGTGGGCTGGATAGAAAATCACAATTATTAGTAATAAAATTAATTAAAATATTGAAGGAAGAAAGAAAAACAGTACTTATCGCAACTAATTTAACTTACTTTGGTTTTGATATTGCAGATGAATTATTTATCTTAAATCGTGGAAAAATAAGACATATTAAAAATATATTTCATTCATCCATTCAATATGAAAATCAAATTATGCCATTATTGTTGAAGTAAGGAGAAAAATATGAAGGCAAAATTTCGTGAACCGATTAACGCATTAACTCATTTAATAGGTGCATTTCTAGCAGTTATAGGTTTAATAGTCTTGTTAATCGAAACTATAGTAGTTAAAAACACATCAACTAGCATTATATCAGTAATTATATTTGGAATTAGCATGATATTGTTATATACAGCCAGTGGAATCTATCATATGGTAAGAGGGAGCGACTCACTAATTTATCATCTTAAAAAAGTTGATCATTCAATGATTTATGTTTTGATTGCAGGAACCTACACACCATTTTGTTTATTAGGTTTAGAAGGGGCTTGGAAATGGACATTTATATTGTTAATTTGGTCCTTTGCGATTGTTGGTGTGATGTTATCTATTTTTTATATTGATATGCCTCGTTTTATAAAGACAACACTATATATTATCATGGGATGGTTAGCTATTTTCGCTATTTACCCATTGTATTTATCAATTTCGCTTTATGGAATAATTTGGTTAGTCTTAGGTGGAATTGTATATACGATTGGAGGAGTAATATATGGTTTAAAAAAACCGAACTTATCTATCAGGTTTGGTTCTCATGAATTATTCCACATCTGTGTAATGTTAGGAAGTTGTTTTCATTATTGGGCTATATTAAAATATATAATATTAAAATGATATTTATAAAAATAAAAAGAGGACTTCTTTTTATTTTTTTTTATAATTAAATATAATTTCGTAAATAAAAGAAACCGCTGATCTTTTATTTAATAGCGTAAGTATATTTTTAACTTCAGGGTAGTATTGGCTTTCTTGGGAAAAGATTTAATTTTATTCCTCATATTTATACTTGCTTTATCTAAGTATACTTTACATATTGAAATTATAATACTATAATTAGGTTAGATGTTATGAAGAATATTGGAGGGGTAAATATGAACAAATTTTTGAACTGTATGATCAACTATTTATGGATTTATTTATTTTATTTAACTTTTACATTAATATTTCTTGCACTTGATGTAATTTCGATTAACACATCTAGTTGGAAATTATTAATACCTCTTATTATTTCACTACTATTGTATTTAGTGACTTTATGTATGACTTTATTAGTTAAACAGGTTAAAAATAAACGGATTTTAATTATCGTTTGTAATTTGATTATTATAGGAATTATGATCGTATATATTGTCAATGCAGTTATTTATGCACTTCCAGAAGATATATATTTTAGTATTTTTTTTACTTCCTATCATTTTTTACCTAGTTCCATACTTAGGAAAACGACTATTCCATCTATCTTTTTCAAAGATTCAATTTTATATAATCACCTATCTATTGGCTTCATGTTTGAGTTTGCTTATCTTATATGAATTACCTTATTCACAAAATGGAGTGGGAGATTATTATTATCTTTTTATCGTTATAACGTTTCCATTTATCTACACTTTATTTTCGCGATTAACTTATAGTGAAAGTGTATTAAATAATTTAAAAGGTGTATTGATTGAAGATGTAAAACATATAAAAACAAAACAATTTGTCCATTATTTTATAACACTAATTTTACTTATCGTATTTATCTATGGTGTATACACAATTAGCCATGCCACAAAAAGTGTGAATGAATGGGTTTTTAAAGAATATGATAGACTCGATGAAACGATGTATAAAAATTTCGTATTAGAAGAGAGGCTAAAGGGTGGCATTTTAGCTATTTTAAGTGGAATGGGATTATTGATTAAGTACATCTTTTCAACTAATCATTATTATAAAAAATAAAGAAATACCTTGTATATCTTCTATACAAGGTATTTAAATATTATTATCATTATATACGGAGAAATTAAAATGAAAAAAATAAGAAATCTAACTGGCATGCAGAAATTTACATTTATTTGGTCTGGACAATTTTTATCAGTTATGGGTTCCTCCATGACTCGTTTTGCGTTTTTAATTTGGGCTTATGAACAAACAGGTAAAGCTTCAACCACTGCTTTACTAGGTTTTTTTGCTTACTTACCTTATATTATTTTAAGTCCCTTAGCAGGAATAATTGTGGATAAATGGGATAGAAAAAAAATCATGATTATATCTGATTTGTTTTCAGGTTTATTAACCATTATCTTATTAATGACTTATTTATCTAATAATATGCTTATTTGGTATTTATTTGTATTTGTTGCTTTTTCTTCTGCATTGGAAGCTTTTCAAGTTCCGGCATATTCTGCTTCAATAACAGTATTAATCCCAAAGGATAAATATGGACAAGCTAGTGGAATGCGTTCATTATCGTCGAATGCATCTTTGATCGCAGCGCCAATTTTAACGGGTGCTTTGCTTGGAATAATTGGATTTATGGGTATCATGGTCATTGATATAATCACATTTATATTTGCGGTATCTACGCTACTTATGGTCACTTTTCCTAAAGTTTTAAAAGATAATATAAGTGAAAAATCACATATGTTAGAAGATTTAAAATTCAGTCTAAAATATTTATTTGATAGACGGGGATTGCTTTATCTACTAGGGGTGTTCATGGTGATTAATCTATTAGCTGCAACTACTTACTTTGGAATATTACCAGCTTATATCCTTGCTAGGACGAATAAAAATGAAGTGATTTTAGGAATGGTACAAACTGCCTTAGGGGTAGGCGGGGTGATAGGAAGCCTTTTCGTCAGTATTTATGGGATACCTAAGAAAAAAATAATTACAATTATTTTAACTGGAATGAGTTCATTTTTATTGGGTGATATTTTAATGGGATTAGGTCAAACTGCTTTTATGTGGATAATCGCATCGGTTTTATCCTCTCTATTCTTACCACTTCTTATGGGAGCAGAAAGTGCATTATGGCAATCGAAAATAGAACCAAGTATTCAAGGGCGTATATTTTCCATTAAAGGGATGCTATCATTATCAATGATGCCTATAGGTTTTCTTCTCGGAGGATTTTTAGCGGATTACGTTTTTGAACCAATGTTTATGAAACAGACAGTGTTTACGTTTTTAGTTGGTAATAACTTGGGTTCTGGGATGGGACTTATGTTTTTAATTAGTGGGGTATTAGGAACGATTACTTGTTTATCTGGTTATTTTATTCGTTCAATTCGAAATGTTGAAGGTGATTTACCAGATTTTGATGAAATACAATAAATATGATTGATTTTTGGAGGAGATACGATGGAAGTTTATTTACTTAATTTACTATTTATCTTAATTAGTCTTTTTCCCAATTTATTAATCCTTTTTTTTCCACCAAAAGATATATCGGTACAGCCCTTAAGTAAAAAGGAAAAAATCCTAGAACTTTTAGAAAAAGTGGGTCAAATGGGAATATTTATAATCCCTATTTTTTATCCTGTTTCCTATAATTTGTATCTAATCATAGGGTTAATTTGTTGTGCTGTAATTTATTATATTGGATGGATTCGTTTTTTTATAAATGATAGAAAATATAGTTATTTGTTTGCTTCACTTTGTTTTATTCCTATTCCACTTGCTATTAGTCCTATTGTTTACTTTCTATTATTATCGCTATTAACAGAGTCTTACTTATTAATGATTTTTACACTATTATTTTCTATTGGACATATTCCAATTAGTTATAAAAATATAAACAGAAGATAAAAATCTTCTGTTTATTTATATCCAAAACCTATGATTTTGTGGGGGAGGACGCCTATTTATATGATTTTGTGGATATCGATGTTTCATTTGCCGATATTGAGGTCGATTATTATAAAGTGGTTTATTTTTATATGTCAATCCTTTATAGGTAGTTTTAACATTATTAATTAAATCAACAATTGAAAGAATGGTTTTAATATTTAAATCCATATATCTCATCCTTTATATATACTCTTATTATAATTTATGTTTCCTCATTCATTATGGTAAGGGCAAAATAGAAGGATAATTATAAATAAAAAAATAGTACAATCATATTCTGGAATTATTAAGAATATTGACAAATAATGGGTAAAAAAGTAAAATTAAATGACTAGCAATAGAAAAAAGGTGTAAAGGAGTTATTTATGAGTTCAATACTTACTATTTCAAATTTATCAATGAATTTTGGTCCTAAACAAGTTCTAAAAGATATAAACCTAGAGGTACAAGAAGGCCAAATCATCGGTTATATCGGACCAAATGGGGCAGGAAAATCAACAACAGTCAAAATTATGTTAGGATTAGTCAATGGGTATTCAGGAAAAGTGAAGATTTTTGATGAAGATATTTCATCTAATGTAGAATATAAAAGGAGAATTGGATATGTTCCTGAACTGGCTGAAATATATGATAGTTTAACAGCCCGTGAATACTTCAATTTTACCGGACAATTGTATGGCTTAAGCATAAAAAGTGTAGAAGATAAGGCCATTCAGTTAATGCGATACTTTGGTATTGTAGATGCTTTAGATTTAAGGATAAATACCTACTCTAAAGGGATGAAACAAAAGGTTTTAATTATATCTAGTTTACTACATAACCCAGATATATTATTTTTAGATGAACCATTAGCTGGATTAGACGCAAATAGTGTTATGATTTTGAAAGAATTACTTGCTCTTTTAGCGAGTCGAGGAAAAACTATTTTTTATTCTTCTCATATTATGGATGTGGTAGAAAAAATTAGTAGCCGTATTATTTTATTAAATCAAGGACAAATTGTTGCTGATGGTAGTTTTGATACTTTGAAAGAACAATTACATGAAGGTTCATTAGAGGAAATTTTTAATCAGTTAACTGGATTTAAAGAGCATCAGAAGATTGCTGAAAATATGATGTCTGTTATTGAGGGGATTTAGTATGAAAGACTTTTTTATTTTAAAAGTATTGGATCGTTTTCAATTTATTTTCAGAAAATTGAAAATTGATTATTTAGTGTTAAGAAAAATCGTACAAGTAAAATTAATCATGGATGGAAGAAGAGTTCCAACGATGATAAATAATTATAAAAAAAGAAATGAAAATGAAGACAAAAATTATTTTCTCTCCTCATTATGGTTATATGCTCTAATGGGGTTAATGATAATTGTCCCTTTTGTAATTATGATTAATAATATTGTTGCTCAAATGAGTATAATATTTGGTATTCTCATGTTTCTTATTTCCTCAACCATTATTGCGGATTTTTCTTCTGTTTTATTAGATATAAGAGATAAAACAATTATTTCAACAAAACCAGTTCAATCTAAAACAATCAGTATCGCAAAGTTTATTCATATCGTACATTATCTTTTTCTAGTGACTATCATATTAGCTGGACCAGGTATCATTGCGATTTTTATTAAGTATCTTGTCCTCTACAATTTTGTTTCTAGTATTTTAATAACTTTATTGTTTATTGGTGAAATGATATTACTAGATTTATTTATTGTTGTTATTACAACGCTTATTTATCT
This sequence comes from Mycoplasmatota bacterium, assembly GCA_018394295.1. NCBI lineage: Bacteria > Bacillati > Mycoplasmatota > Mycoplasmatota bacterium. The sequence goes on along the minus strand of CP074573.1, from coordinate 2,465,427 downwards.
ATTTATTCTAAAGTTTTTTAGTGGTGAAAAATTAAAAGATATTATTAATTATGTTCAGATTTTAATGATGATAACAATTACTATTGGATATCAATTTATTGGAAGAATTTATCAATTTAGAGAATTAGGCAAGGTTGAATTCCATGATAAGTGGTATCAATATTTAATCATTCCAATTTGGTTTGGTGCCCCATTTGAAGTATTCTTTAACAATAATTTATCAAAACAGTATGTGATTTTATCACTTCTTGTTCTTATTGTGCCAATTTTAACATTTATTATATATATCAAACTTATTCCTACGTTTGAAGATAATTTATTGAAATTAAATCAAAGTCAAAAAACAGGAAAATATAAAAAGAATAAGTTAAGATTATCTAATTTATTTATCCGTAATAAAGATGAACGGATTTTCTATCAATTTACTTATCAGATGATGAAGAGTGAGCGGGATTTTAAATTAAAAGTTTATCCCTCCTTAGGATTATCTTTAATATTTCCATTTATATTTCTATTTGCTTATGGGATTTCTATTGATGAACTACCTGGAAGTAAATACTATTTATTCATTTATTTTTGCGCCTTTTTATTACCTACAGCTGTTGCGATGTTGAAGTATTCAAGAAGTTACAAAGGGGCATGGATTTATGAGGTGGCGCCAATTAAAGATATAAATTTCATTTATAAAGGTGCTTTAAAAGCCTTTGTCTTTAAGTTATTATTACCGATTTATTTAATAGAAAGTAGTATTTTTATCTATTTATTTCATATTGACATTCTACTAGATCTAATCATTGTTTTCTTGACAATGTTACTCATCCTTGTCATTTGCTTTAGACTGGTTGGTAAAGGTTTACCATTCTCGCAATCAATTGATAATGTAACGAATAGTCAAGGAATAGTTTTTCTCCTATTAATGTTTATTATTGGGGTATTTGCGGGAATTCATGGAATATTTAGCGCTATAAATAATGGTGTTTATATTTATTTGGGCATCATGTTTATTGTCAATTTCTTTACATGGAAACTTAGTTTTAGAAGAAGGAGATTTTAGTAAAATGGAATTTGTCTATTTATCGCGAGAACAAGATAATTATAAGAAACAAGCAGCATTACTACTACAAGAAAATTTTAAGAGTTATGAAAAAAGTGATGTTGCATTAAGTGAAATGGATGAGTTGCTTGATTCAGAAATAATATGTATTGTTTTGATTAAAGAAAATGAAGTAATTGGAATGATTGGTGGTGAGCCTACTTATTCTGGAAATGTCTGGGAACTACACCCACTAGTTATTAAAAAGGCTTATCAACATCAAGGGATAGGTTCTAAGCTATTGGCTTACTTTGAGAAAGAAGTCCATAGTAGAGGTGGAATGACGATTTATCTTGGATCGGATGATGAGGATGATTTAACAAGTTTATCCAATCGAGATATTTATGAGAATTTATACTATCATTTAGAAAATATTAAAAATAAAAATAATCATCCATTTTCTTTCTATCAAAAAAATGGTTATAAAATTGTTGGTGTTGTTCCTGATGCCAATGGATATGGAAAACCTGATATAATGATGGCTAAACGAATAGGAACAATTAATAAATAAAAATTATACGAGGTGATAAGTTGATTTGGGAGGTTAAAGAAGTAAGTAAGGATAATTTAATTGATTATAGTAAAATACCAATGATTATTAAGGTATCCTCTATTTATCAATTGAAAAAAATTAACAAGGGTCTTGGTGGCATCTGTTTGGAAGAAAAGAAAGTAAAGCCCTATTTAAAAGATTTAGGTGAAAATCCTTTATCATGGGAAAAAGAATTTGATGTAAAGAACTGGGCATTTTTCATTGTATATGACAAAGAAATACCTGTTGGTGCAGCGACACTAGCATATAATACAAAAGGTGTCAATATGTTGAAAAATCGTAGTGATTTGTGTGTTTTATGGGATATACGTGTTCACCCAGATTATAAGTACCAAGGGATAGGAAAATCTTTATTTAAAAGATGTGAAGAATGGGCAAAATCAAGAAACTGTTCACAGTTGAAAATTGAATCACAAAATAACAATCCAAGCGCTTGTCAATTCTATGTTCGTAATGGATGTGCTCTAGGTGAAATTAATGAGTACGCCTACTATGGTGAATATGATGATGAGGTCATGCTTATTTGGTATAAAGACTTAAAAATAAAAGAATAGTTGTTATGTATTTAAACTATATTTTAGATATTTATATTTAACTAGTTCTAAATTTATAGTATACTTATTACAAGGAGGGATGAGATAAATATGATTACCATTAGACAGGAACAAGTAAAGGATTATAAAGATATCGCTGAGGTAAATGCTCAAGCATTTACAGATCAAAATTTTATTGGAGAAGTTGCCTTAGTTGATGCATTAAGAAGAGGAAGTTTTTTTGATCCAGAATTATCATTAGTAGCTTTATGTGAAGATAAGGTAGTTGGACATGCATTGTTTTATCCACAAAAATCATTTATTAATGAGATAGAAATACCTTCTGTTTTATTAGGTCCTATTAGTGTTTTACCGGAATATCAAAAAAAGGGGATTGGTAAATTACTAATTGAGGAAGGACATCGGATTGCTTTTGAAAAAGGATATAAATATTCATTTTTATGGGGACATGATACCTATTACCCTAGATTTGGTTATGTAACGAATATGTTTGGTGAGTCGATAATTAAGATTAATCTAGAAACGATAGAAGAAGATACCAATTTACAATTTAGACAGGTTGAAACAAAAGATACACCTGTATTAGTAAAGATGTGGGAAAAATGGTTTAAAACTGTTGATTTAGCGGTACAACCAAGTGAATTACTACTAGATTGGATTAGTAATTATACCAATGTAAGATCTCGAATAATCGAAAAAGATAATGAAATCATTGGGTATATCCGTTATGAGAAGGATCATTTAGAAAATGTAAAAATGTTTTTAAGTAAAGATAAGGAATCGACGGATTTAATATTAAGATATTTCAAAAAAGAATTGAATGCTTCTAATGTAATCTTACCAATCTATGAAACAGAATTCGCGAAAGAAATGTTTAAGGAATATGATGCTTCATTTGTTAATACTACTTGGGGTGCTTGTATGATATGTATATTAGATAAAGAGAATGATTTAGTTAATACCTATGTCCAAGAAGTTATTAGTGGTATAAGAAAACCTGGTCAAGTGATATTATCAACAAATTATGAGATGGAATAGACATAAAATATATTTTCTCATATAAAAAAAGATTGTGTAAAATACTTTAAAGTAATTTACACAGTCTTTTTCTTGTGTTAAGGCATCTATTCTTTTAACGCCTTATTGATATATTTAGAATAGGTTTTTCTTTCTATGGAAGCTAATAATCTTAGCAATTGTTTTGTTTCTTTAATTTTATTTTGGTGAACTTGTTTTAAAAATTGAATAAAACGTTCTTTACCAAGTTTATTTTCTAATTGATATAAGATAACCGCACCTTTGATATATAATACAGTATGTGCTGCTTCATCACTTCGATTGATTTTATAGATTGGTGGTGTGTTTTTGGCTTTTTCTTTATATTTTGCGATTAATTGATTGAATTTTGTTTCACCATAATGATCTCTATAAACCATCAGTGATGAGAATTCAGCGAATGATTCATTTAACCAGTCCTCCCATGAATTTGTATTAATTGATTTATTCCACCATAGGTGACTTATTTCATGTGCTAGAAATCGAATGCTGACATCGTCTTCATCAATCATATCTGGAAAGACAATAAGACCAGGTCGACAATACGCTCCTCCAATTTTACGTGGTAAGATGACAATTGATAGTTCTTGTGATAGTTCTGTTTCTGTAAATGCATCGGTAAAATAATTTATAAGCCAAAGACAGTCATCATTGATTTTTTTTGCGACATGCTTTGATTCATTGTTTATGTAATAAACGGTTAAATAATCTTCTGTTTTAATCTGTTTAAATTGGTTTGAAGCAATTAATGTACAATCATTAGTCGGTTCGCGTTGTTCTATACGCCGATAGTCTATATGCTTTTGACCATTTATTAAGTAATAGTCTTCTGGTAAGTTAACTTCTATACTAAATGTAGATAGTTGTAAATCTTTCGTTAAAGGAAAATAAGGTGAATATAGGCTTAATTCAATAAACGGTTCAGTTATCCGGTTAATTTCCCATTTTGAAACAATGTCAACTTGACCTTGATAAATCATATGAACATTGATCTGTTCCCCTTTATGATAGATTCGTTTTAAATTAATAATAAGTAATTTAGATTCTAATACAGAAGGACACCAATCAATTATTTCTTCACCCAATTGATAATTTAAGATATCGTCACTTTGGATTGATTGTAAACTAAAATTTTTGTATAAATAGAATTCAAGCTTAGTTGTTTTATTTTCTTTTACGTAATAAGTAAAGGACAAATCACTTGAAAAAAATTTAGTTTTTGGATTAATATTTATTTTTGATTGGTAATGATTCAATAACATAATAACCCCTCCTAATTATAACAATGTTTTGTTACGGTTATTATAACATCAATTTTAAATTATGCAACCCTTTTTATATAAAAATTTGATTTTTTATTATATAATATAATTTATATATTAAATAACTAATTTATACAAGGTGGGATTAGATGAAAATAAGAATCGCAAAAAAAGAAGATGCTGAAGAGATAATTCATTTAGTAAAAAAAGTTATTAAGGAAGTTGATTATTTTCCTTTAGAAGCAGAAGATTTTGACTTTACTGTAGAAGCAGAAATTGAATTTATTGAAAATACAGAATTATTCTTAGTGTGTGAAATTAATGGAGATCTAGTTGGTTCTAGTACTTTGATTCGTGGCAAATATAAGAAAACTGCACACACTGCTTTATTTGGAATTACAATATTAAATGAATATACGAATAGTGGTATTGGAACTCAAATACTTAATTATATGATAAAACACGCAAAGAAAAATGGAATTGAAAGAATTGAATTAGAAGTTTTTGAAAAAAATATATCTGCTTTAAAACTTTATAGGAAATTTGGTTTTGAGGTTGATGGGAAAAAAGAAAATTATATCAAAACTAATAAAGGTTATCATAATTTATTAATCATGTCTAAATCATTATAAGATTAAAAAAAGATCTTACTAATTAAGTAAGGTCTTTTGTTGTTTGTTACTTATTATCCAAAAAAAGTGTTTTATCTAAGTTTAATTGATAAACAAATTCTTTGATATCATTTAGTTCATTTCGATATTCCTGTAATATCGATAAATCAAGAGGATGAAACATTTTTAAATCGAATGTATCTCTATTTGTATTAATGGCGATATATAATTGATTGTTTATAAATGAAAAACTAATTTTATCATGATATTTTCTATCAAGAACGAGTAATCTTTCCATAAAATGAGGAGTTAAAATATAAAAAGCATCATGTTCATTATCAGAATAAATTGATAATTCAGAATTGAATTTCTTTGATTCAGTTTTGATTCGATTCCATCCAAAAAGATGATAAAAAAAGCTAGGTTGATTAATGAGAATATTTGATTTAAAAGGTTTATTAAATTCAAATTTGTAGACCCTTCCTAAAAAGACAGTAACAACAGTTGTAGATTTACCGTTACTTCGGACATCTTGAAGGTTAACATCTGCTGATTCAAATTGAACACCTTCAAACTCACCACTCATAAAATCTTCTGAATGATAACGATCTTGTTGTCGTAACACTTTTGAGTGATAGATTTCTTCTTTAGTAAATCCCTTGGTTACATTATAAATGCAGTTAGGATATATTTTTTTAATTTCAGCAGGTAAGTATTTTGATTTAAACTCATTACTTAAATTTTTAAAATATTTTGTAGATATTCCAGATATAATACCTCCACCAATAATGCCGATTAATAGAATCGGAATTGCCTTTCCACCAGATGATGTGCCGAGTGGTATCCATAAGAAAAAACTTATGCCTATAATAATATATCCTATTACAGATATTAGTTCATATAATAGCTTTTTTTGTGTAAAATAATCTAAATTTTTATCCATATTATTTCCTCCCCATTGTTAATAAGTTTATTATATCATAAATTACCTAATTGGATAAAAATATAATATTATTGTTACTTTTAGTTTCTTAATATAAACAGATGGTTTATGCATAAATTAGATAAATATAGTTATTAAACTTTATTAAATAGCATCACTTTATGGTATAATATGATTGATAATAAGGAACATGATAAGTTCTTTTTTATTGTGGGATAAATAATTAATAGAAGAGTTAGGAGGAGGTAGAGTGTTGGTAGAAAATCAAAATTATATTTGGGGGAAAAGTTGTGATTGTGGGAATGATTGTTTTATACTACAAAATAAATTTCATCCTTGGAGTGAAACAGATTTTATAGTAAAAATGACTTGTCCTAAGTGTGGGGAGAATTTTGAAGTGAATCAAAAAGATGCACAAAATTATTATAATAAAAAGTTATTTTCCTATTATAAGGGGATTGATGGAACTGTCCTTGATTTAGGATGTGGTAAAGGTTTTTTAACACAGCATATTAATAATATTGAAGAAGTTAATGAAGTATATGGACTAGATGTACTTGATTCCTCTGTTGATAGTTTGGATAAGGTAACTTTTATTAAGGATGATTTAAAGAATCTTTCTAAACACTTTAAAAAAGATTCAATCGACTATTTAGTTCATCGTGATGTTTTTATGTTTGTATCTGATACTAAACAATATTTTGATGATGTCACAAACATTGTTAGAAAAGGAATATATCAGATGGGGTGGTTTTTAAAAGGAAATTCAAGGATGGAAAACCAATTAGAACCTAATGACATTAAAATAGAACTAGAAAAAAGAGGATGGAAGGTGTATTTAGAATATTTAGATTGGTATAAATTAGGCTATTTTATAAAAGCGAGTAAATTATAGGAGTTGAGATAAAGTGGGAACTATATTTAATATTTATAATCATAAAAATGACTATGAGTTAGTTAATGAGTTTTTGTATCATACATATAAAAAAGAAAAATATCCAAATTGGTTACAACCTAGATGGGAATATTTTCATTATCATCCTAATACAGAAGAAGAATGCTATAAGACAATTGGTGTATGGAAAGAAAATGGAGAAATAGTTGGTCTAGCGACTCATGAAGGGAATTTAGGCGAAGTTTTTATCATGGTAGATGAGACACATGGTTATCTAAAAAAGGAAATGATTCAATTTGCTGAAGCTAATATAAGTAAAAAGAGTGAAGATAATAAAAAATCCCTATATGTTTATGTGAACGATTTTGATAAAGATTTAGAGAATATAGTAATAGAAAAAGGCTATCAAAAAATTGAGTATAAAGAAACAATCTGTCAATTTACAGATGATATAAAAGATGATGAATTACAGGTGCCTACTGGGTTTACCTTGAAAAATTTATCAGGTAAAAGTGATATTTTTAAATTTCATCGTATTATGTGGCGTGGTTTTAATCATGAAGGAGAAGCACCAATAGAAGGAATTGTTTGGAGAGAAAAAATGCAAAGTGCCCCTAAATACAATTTTACATTAAACGTTGTTCTAGAGTCACCTGAGGGGAATTATATTGCTTATAGTGGTATATGGTTTGATTCTATTAATAAAGTAGGTTATATAGAACCTGTTTGTATAGACCCTGATTATCGTAAGAAAGGGTTTGGGAGAATTGTTGTTTTAGAGTGTATAAGACGTGCTCAAAAATTAGGAGCAAATGTGGTGTATGTTGAATCAGGACTACCATTTTATCAAGCGATTGGATTTAAACCTATCTTTAAACGAAATGTTTGGAAAAGAGTATGGAATGAAAATAATTAAATAGAATAATAAAAAGCTGTAATTATTACAGCTTTTTATTATATATCGTTATTAATTTAGCAACTTATTTATTAGAGCGTCTAACCTTTTTATTCTTGTTTCTTCAGTTTTTACACTCATAATTTTATGGATTTCTTCTTGTTTAATTTGATGAGGTAGGGCGTTAAATGCTTGTAGTAATAGAGAGTTGTTTTTCATTTTCTTAATCATAATATCTGGGATTCTCAATGTTTTAATCTCATCATTTTTTTCAAGTTTTACATGGATTATATCTCCAATTTTCTTATGACAGATATTTTGAAATTCTCTGTTAAAGACCATATAATGGCCTTTTTTACTTGGCATTAGAATCCCTTCAAATTGATATCCATCAATCATTGTTTTTACATAGACCCTTCCGTTCGTACCAAAGGCTTCTTCAACTGATATTGGAACATAAAAGACTGTCCAGTGCATCCTCCCTTCCAATTTTATTAATTCCGTATCAAATTCATAAATCATTTTTAGTCCCCTTTCGTTTTATTTATTAATAATAAATTTAACTGATAAAATTTTAACAAGGAGTGGTAATCAAAATGAAAATTACAAAAAAACAAGCGAGATTACATTTATTAGAATATCAAAAATTGCTTACCCCACAACGATTAAATGATAAAGAGGGGATAATGACCTACATTCGTCAAGTAGGTTCTATTCAATATGATCCCTTAAGTATTATTGATACAAACCCTAATCTTGTCCTACAATCACGGATTAAAAATTATCAGTCAAAGGATTTAACTGATTTATTATATAAAAATCGTTTGTTAATCGATGATTGGGATAAAAATCAATGTATTTATCCAATAGAGGATTGGCCTTATTTTCGAAGGTACAGAGAAAAGGGCTTAAGAAGTCATACGAAGGTAGATTTAAGTGAACATGAAATAATTCAGAAAGTTAAAACATTAGTCAAAGAAAAAGGTCCTATATCTTCTAAAGATTTAAACTATGATGAAAAGATAAATTGGTTTTGGGGAGATACAAAAATATCTAAGGTGGCACTAGAAAGTCTTTATTATTGGGGAGAGGTTGTTATTCATCATAAGAAGGGCATTCGAAAATACTATGATTTGACTGAAAAAGTACTCCCTGAAGAAATTTATCAAATGAAGGAACCAAATCAATCCCTAGAAGATTTTATAAGATGGAATGTTAAAAGAAGAATAGGTAGTATTGGTCTTTTATGGAATAAAGCAAGTGATGCTTTTTTAGGTATTTATTTTATGAAAAGTAAGGATAGAAACCGTGCATTTAATCAATTATTAAATAATAAGGAAATTATTGAAATAGAAGTAGAAGGGATTAATACGTCATTTTTTATTAGGAAAAGTGATGAGTGGATATTAGACAAAGTATTAAGTGGGATTAGTTATAGAAAAGAAGTATCTTTTATCGCACCACTTGATAATTTAATGTGGGACAGAAAATTGATCAAGGAACTTTTTAATTTTGATTATACATGGGAAGTATATAAACCCAAAGAAGAAAGAGTTTATGGGTATTATGTTTTGCCAGTTTTATATGGAGAACAATTTATTGCTCGATTTGAACCAGTATTTAATAAATCGACTAAAACCTTACAAATTGTTAACTGGTGGTTTGAAAAAGATGTCAAACCATCACAAGAACTATATAAGAAAATAGATGAAGCCATTAATCGGTTTGCGAAATATTTAAACGCATCTAATATACAATATATATGTAAAATAGATGGAAAATATGACTAATTTCAAAAAAAAAGTATTATTTATAATAAACCATGGACAAAATATAAACAATAATATATAATGTCTATATAAACTACAAACAAAGGAAGTGGTTATCTATGAATTTTGAAGAAATATTTTGGGGCTCATCGATAGATGAAATTAAAAGAGGTTATGTGTATTTAAAAAAAGAAGGTATCTATATCTGTTTATGTTGTAATGAAGTATTTGAAGAGGGAATGATATATCAAAAAGACAATGCATTCATGGATGCAAAAAAAGCAGTGGAAATACATCTTGTTGATAAACATCAATCAATGTTTCATTATTTATTAGAAATGGATAAAAAGTATACATCCTTAACAGAACATCAGAAACAACTGATTTTAAAATTTTATAATGGGCTTAGTGATAAGGATATCGCAAAAGAAATGAGCGGGAGTACCTCTACTGTTAGAAATCAACGTTTCTCATTACGCGAGAAAGCAAAACAAGCTAAAATATTTTTATCATTAATGGAATTGTTAGAAAATAAAATGGGTCAGTCAAGTGAAGAGAAGTTTATTCCAATTCATAGATCTGCAACTAGTATTGATGAACGTTATGCCATTACAGAAAGTGAAAGAGAATCTTATTTAAAGACATATTTTAAAAATCATAAACTAATTAGTTTTCCTACCAAACAAAAGCGAATCATTATAGTACTTCAACATATAATTAGTTATTTTGAACATAAAAGACGATATAGTGAAAAAGAAGTGAACGATATCTTAAAAGAAATCTATCATGATTATGTGACAATTAGAAGATATCTTATTGAATATGGATTTTTAGGTAGAAGAATTGATGGAAGTGAGTATTGGGTGAAATGATGAAAAATGATATTTTAAATTATTTAAATAATGAAGGTAAAATAAAAGTCTATCCTTCAAAACAAAAAAGAAAAAAGATAGTTTTATCCTATCTTGTAAGTAAATTTGAATATAACAGGATTTATACTGAAAAAGAAGTTAATAAAATTATTGATGAAAATCATGGCTTTAATGATTACTTTTTATTGCGAAGAGAACTGATTGAGCATAAATACTTAGCGCGGACAAGAAATGGAGCTAAATATTGGCGTGAAGATCTTTTGCCAGAATATTTTGAAACAAATAATTTAATTGTACGTGATAGTACAATAGATGATGAAGAAAGTTTAATAGGGATTGGTCAGTCATGTTCATACTTAAAACAATATACAAATGAGGAATTTGAAGATGTTTTGATTCATAATAGATTAGTTGAGGGTGATTTACCACCTTATGGGCAAAAAGAGTTTTATCAGTGTAAAACCATCATAGAAAAAGATACAAAAAAAATAATTGGCTTTTTTGATTATTATCGTGGCTATCCCACAAATCAAACGTTATGGATAAGCTTCTTTGCAATCCATAAAAATCAACAACATAAAGGACAGGGTTCAGAAGTTGTGCAAGCATTATATGCACAATTGAATAATAGTCAGTTTAAAAAGATTAGTTTGGGAGTACATTTAAAAAATTGGCAGGGATTACGTTTTTGGGTTAAAAATGGTTTTGATAAGATAGCAGGTTTTTATGGTGACAAAGAATATAGTGAAAACCATTTTAGCCTCATCATCCTTGAAAGATTAATTGATGAGAGTATATGATGAATAAGATTTATGAAACAGAGTTATTTCCCCCTGTTAAGACACTACTTATAAAAAATAATTTCAGTATATGTAGTGAGATACAATATTGTGATATTGCCGCAATGAAAGATGATCAATTAGTTATTGTTGAATTAAAAACTAGTTTAACCCTAAATTTGTTGCTACAGGCTGTGAAAAGACAGAGATTAACAGACTATGTCTTTGTTGCAATACCAGAATCAAAATTAATGAAAACTAAGAAATGGAAAGATATAATTTTATTAATCAAGCGATTAGGATTAGGACTTATTGTGGTTCGCTTTAAGGAAGAACCCTATGCAGAAGTGTTAATTGAACCCATGTTATTTGATATTATTAAGAGTCAAAAACAAGCTAAAATAAAACGAAAAAAATTGATTAAAGAATTTAATGGAAGAAGTTATGATTTAAATATAGGTGGAAGTTCAAAGAAAAAGATTATGACAGCTTATAAAGAACAATCATTATATATCGCCTGTTGCATCCATTTGTTAGGACCTTTATCTCCGAAGAAGTTGAAAGAATTAGGATCACATTCTAAAAAAACGAATTCTATCTTAATTAAAAACTTTAATCACTGGTTTTACCGAGTAAAAACTGGCATATATGATATATCAGAAGAAGGAATTAAAGCGATTACTCACTATCATGAAATTACAACTAATCAAATAGATAGTATAAAAAAAAGATTAACAAATAATAATAATTAATGATAAAATAGTTAAAATACTAGTATAGAATAATAAATTGTTTGATAGTCAAAATATTTTTACAATTTTTACTTTATTAATCTATGAAAACATGATATTCTAAGATATATAGATTAAAGTGGAGGTATACTATGAAGTATAAAATAATAGCTGATAGTTGTTGTGATATAAATGAAGATATGAAAAAGAATATGAATATTGAGTTAGTACCTTTAAGTTTACAATTAGAAGATAAAGTTTTTGTGGATGATGAGTCATTAAATGTATTAGATTATGTTAAAGAAATGAAGGCATGTCCTATAGCACCTAAGACAGCTTGCCCATCACCTCAAGATTTCATAAATCGTTATCAACGTGACGAGGATACTTTTGTGGTAACTTTATCACAAGAGTTAAGTGGAACTTATAATAGTGCTGAAATCGCAAGAAAGATCTATTTAGAAGAACATAAAGAAAAGTTTATTCATGTATTTAATTCAAAAAGTGCATCTGTTGGAGAAACCCTTATCGCTTTAAAAATTGATGAACTCGTAAAATCTGGCATATCTAAAGAAGAAATTGTTGAAAAAGTTGATGAATTTATAAAAGGAATGAAAACTTACTTTCTATTAGAAAGCCTTGAACATTTAGCGAAAGCTGGAAGATTAAAATCATACGTGGCAGTGATTGCGACATTACTTAAGATTAAACCGATTATGGGAGCAAATTCAGATGGTTCGATTCGCTTGGTTCATAAAGTGAGAGGGTATAAAAAAGCTTTTTCAAAGTTAGTTGATACAATTAGTGAAGAAATTCATGACTTTAGTGACCGTATATTAGGTATTGCTCATTGCAACTGTTTAGATAAAGCGATTGCGCTAAAAGATAAGGTTCTTGAAAAATACAATTTCAAAGATATCTTTATTGTTGAAATGCAGGGCTTAAGCTCAACTTATGCTGATGATGGTGGTATAGTTATTGCTTTTTAATAAAGACACTTATTTAAGTGCCTTTTTTATTAAAAATAATGTTATAATGAGTGAAGTTTTTGCATATGACTTAGTAAATCTCAGTGGTTTACATAAATCCTTGATTTAACTAAAAAGTAATATAGTGAACTTTTTAAAATTAAGATAGGAGTGAATACATGAGGTATAAGTTAAAGGGAAAAAGAATAACACAATCTCATATTGAAAATAAAAAGAAACTTCTAGTATTACTTATTTTTGCATGTTCTTTTGTCCTATTTGGGTTAGTGGTCGATACCCCAGAAAACATATTATTGGGAATGAAAAAAATTATTCTAGACCGTGATACATTAATAACCGATTATATTCAAGTTGGAGGGATAGGAGCAGCGTTTGTAAATTCCGGATTATTAACCCTCATTTTTATTTATATGTTATATCGAATGAAAATTAACATAAATGGTGTTAGTTATGCTGCAATATTCTCAATTACTGGATTTGCTTTATTTGGGAAGAATATATTTAATGTATGGTTTGTGATAATTGGTGTGTATCTATATGCCAAATTTCAAAAAGAAAAGTTTTCAAGATATGTTTATATTGCATTATTTGGTACAGCGATGGCACCAATCGCAACGGAATTTATTTTTGCTGAATATTTACCTTGGTATACAGGACTCTTCTTGGGTATTTTTTTAGGTATCTTAATCGGATTTATTATTGCTCCACTATCAACGCACCTATTAAAGATGCATCAAGGGTATAATCTTTACAATATTGGTTTTACCGCAGGGTTAGTTTCAACAGTCGTCGTATCAATATTAAAATCATATGGATATATCCCTAACAGAAGATTAATCTATTCTGAAGGAAATAATTTTTTATTTAGTGTTTTCTTAATGAGTCTATTTATTATAATGATAATTATTGGCTTTATAGGGAATAATAAATCATTTAAAAATTATCTTAAAATATGGACATACACAGGACGACTTGTTACAGACTATATTACATTAGAAGGACTTAATTTAACCCTAATTAATATGGGATTAACTGGTTTAATTTCTACAAGTTATGTGCTTTTGGTTGGTGGAGAATTGAGTGGACCAACAATCGGTGGTATTTTAGTTGTTGTGGGATTTAGTGCTTTTGGAAAACATCCAAAGAACATCCTACCTATCTTTTTAGGTGTTTATTTAGGTGCTTTGACCAAAATTTGGGATATAAACAATCCATCTATTATATTAGCTGCTTTATTTGGGACCTCTTTAGCCCCTATAGCTGGTGAATTCGGTATTATTATAGGAGCATTAGCTGCATATATTCATCTTTCGGTTACCTTAAGTGTTGTTTCCTTACATGGAGGATTGAATTTATACAATAATGGTTTTTCTGCTGGTTTAGTAGCTACATTTTTAGTACCAATTATCGATGCATTTAGAAGGGATGAATCAAGTGAAACATAGAAAAAAAAGAATATCTAAAATTACTGAGGAATTAATTAATTATTTTTTTAAGATAGGTGCTACACAAATTCATATTGATGTTATAGAAGAAAATAATCAATTTAAAGTTATCTTTCAAAGCAATATTAAAGATATAAAACAAGATGATATAGATATATTAGTTAAATGTTTAAACTGCCAAAAATTAGAAGAAATGGAAGAATATTATTGGGAATTAACTGGTGAATGTGATACAGATACTGAATTAAGTATTGTAGGAATGATGATTGATGATTTCGAAGTTAATATCAAAGATGATCAAATGGAACTAATAATCTATCGGAATAAAATAAAAAGAAGAAACCATTTACGTTAATGTAAGTGGTTCTTTTTTGTGTAAAGTAATGTGACAAAGACAATATCTGATAGCATCGATAAAAAATTAATTAATTCATAAATCATAAATAAACTAAACATTTTAAAATAGGATGATTGGTTCAGAAAAAAATTTATCATTGACTCATATTTTGATGAACTTAATATAGTAATTAAGAATCCAAAAAGGATTAAAAGTAATAATGATTTACAGGCATGTTTAGTTAAAAGAAATAAGGTGTTTTTATATAAATGTGAAAAACTATCAGTAAGGACGGCAGTTATTGGAAGGAAACGAAAATAGATAACAAATATAAGAAATAAAATAATTACACCTAAAAAAATTATAGATTTTAAAAATGGGGAAAAAATTACTAGGGATAATAGTAGAAAAAAACCTAAAAATGAAAATAATAGTAAAATTGAACCAAAGAGATAATATTTAAGTTTTACGATTGTGTTTTTGATAATTGTAATTTGATCATTCTGTTGATTTAATAAAGCATCTTTTACTAGAAGTATTAAGTAGGTATTTATAAGAAGAGATATTGGTAAAGAAATAGCATAGATGTATATCAGTTGTTGGTTAAAAACCTTCGTTATATTAAATGGTTCTGTTTCATTAAGTTGTACTAGGTTTTCCCCAATATGAAGGTAGATAAACATTAGGATAAAGGCATTTATGATAAAGACGAAAAAGAGATGATAAAACTTATGAGTAATAATAAATATCATTTTATGAAAAATTTCTCTGAAAGAAACCATTTATATCCCCCCAATAACATTACTATTTTAATACTATTGTTTAAAAATCAAATTATGATTAAATAATTAAAACAAAATAGAGTTGTGATACAAATGATTACCTTATAAGGTCGTAAAAACGCTATCATAAAATAAAAAAAATAACGATTTTTACTATCAATTTTAAAAAGTTAATGTTAAAATAGATTTGTAAAATAAATTTAAGAGGGAGAGATAATATGAGAATAGGCGTACCAAAAGAAATAAAAAATAATGAAAATCGTATTGCAGTAACACCTGCAGGAGTAATGCAGTTTATCGCTAATGGTCATCAAGTTTTTGTAGAAACAAATGGTGGATTAGGTTCTGGATTTACTAATGAGGAGTACATTAAAGCTGGTGCTACAATAGTAAATACGGCAGAAGAAGCCTGGGCATGTGATATGGTTATGAAAGTAAAAGAACCAATCGCTCCAGAGTATAAGTTCTTTAGAGAAGATTTATTATTATTTACTTATCTTCACTTAGCGGCTGATGAAACACTAACACATGAATTAGTGAAATCTAAAATGACTACAGTAGCTTATGAAACAGTTGAATCAAGTGATGGTAAATTACCACTTTTAACACCAATGAGTGAAGTGGCAGGAAGAATGTCAGTTGTTGTTGGATCAAATTACTTATTAAAATATAATGGAGGGAAAGGTATTTTATTAAGTGGTGTTCCAGGAACACCTAAAGGAAATGTAGTGATTGTTGGTGGTGGTGTAGCTGGTGTTAATGCTGCTAAAATGGCAATTGGCCTTGGTGCTAATGTAACGATATTAGATATTAATATTGATCGTTTACGCTATTTAGATGATGTATTTGGAAATGATATAAATACATTATATTCAAATAGATTTAATCTTGAACAAGCTGTTAAAGAGGCAGATTTATTAGTCGGTGCAGTTTTAATTCCAGGTGCTAAAGCTCCTAAATTAGTGACTGATGATATGGTTGCACAAATGAAACCAGGCTCTGTAATAGTTGATATCGCAATTGACCAAGGTGGATGTATTGCAACAATTGATCGTCCTACAACTCATGATAATCCAGTTTATACTAAACATGATGTTGTTCATTATTCAGTAGCTAATATGCCTGGTGCTGCTAGTAGAACTTCTACATTTGCACTTACAAACGCTACAATGAAATATGCAATTAGTTTAGCAAACAATGGATTAATCGGAGCTTGTAAGAAAGATGAAGGATTATTAAAAGGAATTAATACTTGTAAAGGTTATGTCACTTATAAAGCAGTTAGTGATTCATTGAATTTAGAATATGGTGATGTTAAAGACCTACTAAAATAATAGTGTTCTTTATAAATATACTGAAGTATTGAGGTCTAAGCAATTTTTTGCTTAGACCTTTAACAGTGGAATAAGAATACTATAATATTGAACTACCCATCTATTAATGGTCCTGTGATGATGAAATAATCCACGTTCTTCCATTATTTCTTATAAATCTCTACGTCATAAACTATATTTTAATACCAACTAACACATAAAATAATTTCAGGTTGATAATGTTTCTACATAAATAGATTTTCGTTCATATTCTTTACCCTTGATGGACAATGATGTATAATCTAAAGTATAAGATAATCTTTTTATTAGTAAAATATTTTAAACAGAGCCCATTTACTAGTGATTCAATAACATTTGGAGGATTTTCTTTAGAAGGTGCTATCTGATAGGGATTAGGATTTGTGGTATGATATTACGTTATGAAAGGAGCTGTTTTTAATGTCAATAAAAACACAAAAAATATTAAAATATATACCTATAGTTAATTTTCTTATTATGTTCATATGGATAGGAGCTTATTATAGACATATAACGAAACCATCTAGATTTATAAAAAACTTGTTAAAAGTATTTGCTGGCATCTTTATTGTAAACTTACCTAGAATTATAGTGTACTTTCTTGGCGCTTCGGAAATTATAATTCAACTACTTTATTTTGTTTCTTTGTATTTAACTATGTTTTGTATAGCCCATATTGCTATTATAGATCAAGAAAAATTTCTTTCAGAAGAAAAAACCAAATCTGAAAATAGGGTTAACTCTCTTACACCTTAATTCTCAATGGCTTTCTGCTATTGTAAGTATCAGTGTGCTAAGATAATCCTAAATGCAACTAACTGCAAAATGGGATTATGGGAAATCTAAAAACTGCATAGATGAATTAATGTATGAACTTATATATATATTAGGAGAAAATTATAAGTATTGAAAAATCGATGCAAATTATGTAAAACAATGGTAAAAGTGTGTTTCTGTACATAATTCTAAATTAGGATTATCTAATATTTGCTACAATATCATTTGTTAAAAGAGGTAAAATTTTTTTATCTATAAGTAAACTTGGTATTGAAAAACCTAATCTACCTCACTGGAGAAAATTGCTATTGGGAGGTTTATCAATGGCGTGTCCTTTTTTGGTAATTGTGGTATTATTTATTAACCGATGATTTATAAGCAGTGATAATACATTAAATTAACAAAAATACAAATAATGGTAGTTTAATTGTTAATATTATAATATAATTAAGATATTGATAGTTTATTTGGGAGGTTAATAATGAAAAACACTGAATTTGAAGTTAATATTAGTGTGAAAGAAGCTTTTGATTTATTAGAAGGCAGCGATATCGCTGATCTTGTCGATACTGAATTTAAAGAATTAGGTGATGGAAAGCAATTAGGGATTTTGATTTTTGGAAAATATTATATGAGAGTCAAAAATCGTGTTTCACTAGTGGTTATCATAGATAATATTGATGGATACACTAAAGTTAAGGCAATAGGTAGTGGTGGTGGAAGAAGCTTTTTTACAGATTTTGATTGGGGAGCTTCCGATAGTTTTGAAAATGAGGTTGAAAGATTATTTAATGAAACCCTCAGAAGTAGTAATAGTTAAGTAAAGAAATAGGTGATAAAAATGAAGAATAGATATATAATAATAAGTTTAGTTGTGTTTTTAGTATTTTTAGGAATTACCCTTAATCATTATTTAACTCAAGGTTATGAAATAATTTATATTGAAAAAAATAATATCACTAAAACAAATAAACCTAGAGGTCGAGATGAAACCCTTCTTCCTGTTGGGTATTTAGAATATGATCAAGGCGTTGGATATTGGGGCTATATTGATTTAGATGGGGAAGTTGCGATTTCTCTTACCTATGATGAAACGTATTTTTTTGATGAAAATTACTTAGCGGTTGTTAAAAAAGATGAAAAGTTTGGATTAATTAATACAGTTGAAACCAAAATCTTGCCAATTGAATATGAGACAATAAAATATATGGGTAGTAATATTTATTATTATCAAGATGAAACATCTGGTCATATCGCTAGGTATGATAATAATAGTGATATTATGATTAAACTTAAAGATGTCACTTATGATGAAGTAGGTTATTTTACTGATTCATTGGCATATGTTACTGCTGATAATAAATTAGGTTACATTAATCTTAATGGTGAAGTAGAAATTGAGTTATTATATGATTTTTATCCAGACTTTGATTTTAATTTTTATGATGGATTTGCTTTTATTTATCAAAATAATAAATTCGGAATTATTAATAAAAATAATGAAGTGGTCTTAACACCACAACAAGATGAAGTTTTAAATGACTATATAATACAATTTGATTATCAAAAAGAACATTTTGTTAACTATGATATGATTCCTTATCGTTCTGGTGATTTATGGGGATATATGAAACATGATGGAACAATCTGTATTGAACCACAATTTTTAGAAGCTTATCCATTTACTGATAATCATCATGCAAGAGTTAAATTAACAAGTGGAAAATATAATTTCATATTCAAAAATGGGCATGTACTTTCAACCCATGATTATGTAGAAGCCAATGATTTTTATAATGGATATGCGATGGTTAGTTTAGGTATAGGTCAAGAAGGTATGATTAACCATATGGGAGAGATGATAATTAATAATGAGTATGATTATGTAGGAACTGTAAATCAAGGGGTGATTTTAACCATTGATAATGGGCATAGTAAATATCATCGAATTGACAATTTAGATGAATTTGTCACAATTAATTACTATCTAGGGGATGATATGACCGATTGTAGAGTTGTTTTTGCATCTGATGAAGGTGGTGATGATAAGACTTATGTCATTTTAAATCTGCAAGGACAAAGAGTTTATAATGAAATAACTTCAAAATACTATGAACAATTTTATTACAATAATGGTCCATATATTAGTTTGGTTGCTTATGAAGAAGCATCAAATTTAGAATATTATACATATATTCATAAAGGAGAATTGTTGTGGAAAGTATATAAAGATTAATCCGTAGGAACTCTACGGATTTTTTTTAATTTAAAACTTTTTTTATTAGTGCTGTTTTACCAACAATATAAACGATTAAGGCAATGAAAAATGAAGCAATTAATATTATAAACCAAGGAATTAAACTATTAATGCCATAATTATTTATCAACTTTCCTCCAACGAAACTACCGAGTGCTGTACCAAGGCCATAAATAATATTACCAACACTAAAATAACCTGCGATAATATCTTTATTGGCAAGCATACTTGTAGTACTATCGATTGTTGGTGTCATTAACATTTCTCCAATAATAAAAATAAAGCCACTAAGTAGTAAAATAAAATAAGAATATGAAAATCCAATTAAAAATATACCTATTCCCATAATGAGTGTTCCATAGGCGATAGATGTTATAATATGAATTTTTCTAATAATGCGAGATTCAATTGATGTTTGAAGTAGAACTACAAAAAGACTAGTTAATGTCCAAATACTACCCACTAGTTTTGCGTTTTTAAATATAGTTATTGCTCGTAAAGGTAATAAAAGACTTAATTGAGCATAAATTGCCCAAACAAATATAAATAAGATACTAACGACCATAAAGGGTTTATTCTTTAATATTTCAACATAACGTTTTATAGTAATATTATGGTTTTGATTTTCATCAACACTATTAGGAATGAATAATGATAACAATAATAATCCTACATAAAAGAATGCAGAAATAAAAAAGAAGGTAGAAAAGGTTAGTCCAACAACTAAGAGAGGTATTAATCCACCAATCGCAATTCCTAAATTAGCTGACATCCCTCTCAAAGAAAAAGCGGTTGTTCTTGTATCTTCTGAATCTTTTGAATATTCACTAATGGCTGCTTTAATTGTTGGAGCGAAAAATCCAGCCCCAATTCCATTAAGGATTTGAAACAAATGAAACATAGAATAAGTATTACTTAAACCAAAACCAATTAAAGCGATGATTTCAATAATTGCACCAGTGATTAAGGTGAATTTACGACCAATTTTATCTGAAATTAGTCCACCGCCAATACTTCCGATTTGAAAAGATAAAGCACCAGCTCCGATGATGTATCCAATTTGAGCTGGGGTTAATCCTTTATCAATTTTTAATATAACTGGAAGTATTGGAATAATGACAAAATCAGCTAAATGCATAATACAAACAGCGATGAATAAAGTAGAGAGATGTTTTCTAAATGCTATTTTCGGTAGTCCAAATTTCATATCTTCATTCTCCTTATTAATTCATAATTATATTATCTGCATTTTTTAGAACCTATAACATTACAAAAAAAGGAAAATGAAGGTTAAAAATTATAATTAAAGAAAAATTTGTTTATTGGATACATGTAGTATAAAATAGAATATAATATTGATGGAAGTATATAACAAAATAAAAAGATAAGAGGAGGAAATTATGCGAATATTAAAGGTAAAAGGTGTTGGAAAAAGTACCAAGACACCTGATTCCGTAGTTATTTTATTTAAAATAATAAGTAAAGGTTATGATTATGATAAAGTGATAAATGATTTAAATGAAAGAACAGCTATTCTAAGAAATGATATTGTTAAAGCAGGATTTGCTAAAGAGGATTTAAAAACAACGAATTTTACAATTGATACTGAATATAAGTATAAAGATGGAGAAAATATTTTTACTGGATATAAAGCGGTACATGAATTGAAACTTGAATTTGATTTTAATCAAATTATATTAAATAATCTGTTAAGAACTCTCTCAACAAGTGAAGCAGATCCAGAATATAAAATTGTATTTGAAGTTAAAGATAAAAGAGCGTTTAAAGATGAGATACTGGTTGATGCAGTAAATAACGCCAAACAAAATGCTTCAGTGATATCAAATGCAGCATCAGTTAAATTAGGTAAAATTATGAATATAGACTATGATTACAGAGATATTGTCTATCGCTCAGGGGTTGTGTTAGAGAAAGCAATGTTAAATTCAACGAGTTTAGATATTTATCCAGAAGATGTTACAGGAACAGATACAGTTTTCATTGAGTGGGAAATTGAAGATAATATGATATAGAACAAATAAAACATTTACTTATAGATAAGTTATTGACTATTAGTTCAATTTCTTATATAATTTATTTGTATTTAATTTAGGCAAAAGGAGTGATGTATTATGATTGAAAAACATGTAAAGGTGATTTTAGTTTAATTTAGTTAATAGACAAAATTGGTTTAACCTATGAATAGGTTATTCGTTTTTTGTGCACTTTTATTTTAATTTAATGGAGGAGACAATGAATTTAAACCAGTACGGTTACAATCTTTTTTTTGAGAAATCATATAACGATAAAAATAATAAAAACCTTTTGCCAGGGAGAGTTATTGAAGAACATGGTAAATATTTTAAAGTGGTAACAGAATTAGGTGTTTTACAGACAGAATTATCTGGAAAATACAAACGTGAATTAAGAAGTGAATTTATTCCCGCAGTGGGAGATTGGATTACATTAGAGAAGTTACCAAATGAAGATAAAGGTATTATTCAAGATGTTTTACCTAGACAATCAAAATTTTCACGTAAAGTGGCGGGTCAAGAAACGATTGAACAGGTAGTCGTCGCAAATTTTGATACAATGTTTATATTTAATTCCCTAAACAGTAATTATAATTTAAGACGTATCGAAAGGTATTTAGTATTAGCATGGGAAAGTGGAGCAGTTCCTGTTATTATCCTTAGTAAATCAGATTTATGTGATGATGTAGAAAGAAAAATATATGAGGTTAGAAACAGTGCACCAGGTGTTGATGTCTATGCTGTTAGTTCTCTTACAGGATATGGATTAGATGCAATTAGAAAATACTTTAAACCAGGAAAAACAATTGCTTTATTAGGTTCTTCTGGTGTTGGTAAATCATCACTTGTGAATAATTTAGTTGGAGAAGAGATATTAAAAGTTCAAGAGATAAGAGAGCAAGATGATAGAGGAAGACATACAACAACTCATCGGGAATTAGTTTTATTACCAAATGGTAGTATGATTGTTGATACCCCAGGAATGCGTGAACTTGGTTTATGGCAAGGAAGCGAGGGGTTAAGTGAAACTTTTAGTGATATCGATGAAATCGCCCAATCTTGTCGCTTTAATGATTGCCAACATATGACAGAACCAGGTTGTGCTGTTAGAGAAGCTATAGACAATGGAACCTTAGATATAAAACGATTTAATAGTTATATAAAACTAAAAAAAAAAACGGCTTATGTACAGATGAAATCTGATCAAAGACTTCGTGCTGAACAAAAACGTCGCGGGAAAGAACTAGCCAAATTTCACAATTTTAAACAAAAACAAAGAGCTAAATAAAACCTCAAAATTTTGAGGTTTTTTCTTTTTTTTGTGAATAGTTCTTGACAAATTACTAATGATAGTAATATATTAATAATAACATAATGATAATAAGGAGGAAGTTATGGATAATGAACAAACATTTTTAAAGAACTATGATGTGACAAAATATGCTAGACCCTCTGTTACAGTTGATACATTAGTTTATACAGTTACGAAAGAAGAAAGTTCTAACTACAGAAAACTTCCGAGAAAAGTGTTTAAAGTATTACTAATTAACAGAAAACAGCATCCCTTCAAAGATAATTGGGCAATACCAGGTGGTTTTGTTAACATGGATGAGAATTTAGAAGATGCAGCAAAAAGAGAATTAAAAGAAGAAACGAATATTGATAATATCTACCTTGAACAGTTATATACCTATGGTGATGTAGGACGTGATCCTAGAACGAGGGTTATTAGTTGTTGTTATATGTCATTAGTGGATAGTTCTAATTTTAATGTGAAAGCAAGTGATGATGCTTTAGATGCGAGATGGTTTGAAATTCAGTATAAATTAAAAGAAGAACAAAAAAATATAAGTAATAAGGGTTATATTAAACGAAAAACTTATCAATTAACATTAATCAATAATGATATTGAATTAGATGCTTTAATTAATGTGATTATAGAAGCACAAGGTAGTAATGTTTCTATTAAAAGAGAGATTGTTTCATCAAATAAAATTGCTTTTGATCATGGTTTAGCGATTTCTTATGGAATAGAGAGATTAAGAAATAAGATTGAATATACAGACATTGTGTTTAATTTAATGCCAGAAGAGTTTACATTGACTGAATTACAACAAGTGTATGAGGTTATATTGGATAAAGAATTATTAAAAGCTAATTTTAGAAGAAAAATTGCAGACATGGTCATAGAAACGAACAATTATAGAAAAGATAAAGGGCATCGTCCATCTAAATTATACCGATATAATCCTAATTGGGTTGATTTACATATCGAAAGGAGAAATTAAAATGAAAAATAAGGAAATGTTTTTAAAGAACAGTGAAGCGATTTTAGGTAAAATAGTAGAACAATTAGATAATTTAGAAGCGGTTGATTTAAAGACATTAGATAAAAATAAAACGGCAGTTGTTATAGTGGATATGGTTAATGGATTTGTTAAAAAAGGTGCTTTACAGAGTGATAGAATCGCTAGTTTAGTGCCTGAAGTGGTTAAAATAGCTAAATGGTGTGATGAATTACAGATAAAAAAGGTAGTTTTAGCGGATAGTCATCCTGAAAATACACCTGAATTTAAATCATACCCTTGTCATTGTGTCAAAGGAACAGAAGAAGCAGAAGTCGTTAATGAAATAAAAACAATAGGTAATTATTTATTAATTGAAAAAAATTCGACTAATGGTTTTATAGAACCAGTATTTCAAAAATGGTTGATAGAAAATAAAGAAATTAATAATTTTATTGTTGTAGGGGATTGTACCGATATCTGTGTTTTACAATTTGCTTTAACGTTAAAAACACATTTTAATCGTATTAATGAAGATAGTCGAATTATTATTCCGATGAATGCTGTTGATACTTATGATTTTGAGACTCATAATGGTGATTTAATGCATTTGATAGGATTATATTTTATGATGATAAACAGTATAGAAATAGTAAAAGAAATAATTATATAGAGGTAGAAAAATGGATATAAAAAGAAATTTAACATTACTTACAGATTTTTATGAATTCACGATGGTAAATGGATTTTTTGAAGATAATAAAAAAGACACAATCGCTTATTTTGATATGTTTTTTCGTAAAGTGCCAGATAATGGTGGATTTGCGATTATGGCAGGAATAGAACAAGTTATAGAATATATCCGTAATTTACATTTTACTGATGAGGATATTCAATTTTTAAAAAACAAAAACATGTTTAGTGAAGATTTTTTAGATTATCTAAAAAACTTTAATTTTTCTTGTAGTATTTGGGCAGTTGAAGAAGGAATGCCAATATTTCCTAATGAACCGATTGTTGTTGTTAAAGGACCTGTTATACAAACCCAACTCATTGAAACGATGATTTTATTAACGGTTAATCATCAAAGTTTGATAGCCACAAAAACAAATCGTATTGTAAGAGCAGCGAAAAACCGTGCAGTAATGGAATTTGGAAGTAGACGAGCACAAGGTTATGATGGAGCAGTTTATGGCGCTAGAGCGGCTTATATTGGCGGTTGTGTGGGAACTGCTTGTACATTAGCCGATCAAGCATTCAAGGTTCCAGCATTAGGAACGATGGCACATAGTTTCGTACAACTGTATCCTACTGAGTTAGATGCATTTAAAGCTTATGCACGTATCTATCCTGATAATTGTACGCTATTAGTTGATACATACAATGTGATAAAATCAGGAATTCCTAATGCCATTAAGACTTTTAATGAAGTTCTTATCCCATTAGGGTATAGACCAAGAGGCGTTAGAATCGATAGTGGAGATATAACTTATCTATCTAAAACAGCAAGGAAAATGTTAGATGACGCGGGATTTTCTGATTGTAAAATTGTAGCGTCTAACTCATTAGATGAATATATCATTCGAGATTTATTAATGCAAGGTGCTGAAATTGATATGTTTGGGGTTGGAGAACGCTTAATCACCTCAAAATCAGAACCAGTTTTTGGTGGGGTTTATAAATTAGTAGCGATAGAGGAAAAAGATAAAATTATTCCTAAAATAAAAATTAGTGAAAATGTCGCTAAAATAACAAACCCAGGATTTAAGCAAATTTATCGATTTTTTGATAAGAAAACAAATAAAGCACTAGCAGACGTCATAACATTAAATGAAGAAATCATTCAAGATGATGGTGAATATGAAATTTTTGATCCTAACAACATATGGAAGCGAAAAAAATTATCTAATTATTATGTGAAGAAATTGTTAGTTCCCATATTTGAAGATGGAAAATGTGTCTATAAACTTCCATCATTGTCAGAAATAAGAAGTCGATGTGAAAAACAAATCGAAACGCTTTGGGATACCATTTTACGTTTTGAGAATCCCCATGAGTATTATGTAGATTTATCACAAAAGTTGTGGGATTTAAAACAAGGGATGATTCATGAATATTCACTAAAATAAAAATAAAGGTGGATAAAACATGCGAATAAAAATACCAAAATTCTCTTTGGTGATCTTAATCGGTCCATCAAGTAGTGGAAAAACTACATTTGCGAAAAACCATTTTAAAGATAGTGAAATAATTTCTTCAGGTTATTGTCGTTATTTATTATCAGATGATGAAAATAATCAAACGGTGAGTAAAGAAGCGTTTGAATTGATGTTGTATTTGATTGATAAACGTTTAAGTTTACGAAAATTAACAGTCGTAGATGCCACAAATGTGTTAGAAAATACACGTTATAAATTGTTAGAACTCGCTAAAAAGCATCATTGTTTAACGGTTGCGATTGTCTTTAATATGTCAGAATGGATATGTTATCACAGAAACAAATTGCGGAAAGATCGTGATTTAGAAGAAAAAATTATTAAGTATCAATATAATCAGATGCAGTATTCCTTAATGAATCTAAAAAAAGAAGGGTTAAATTATGTGTATATTATGAACTCAATAGATGATGTTATGAAAACAAAAATATATGAAACGCCATTATATTGTGATAAAAGTGATGAGAAGGGACCTTTTGATATTATTGGAGATATACATGGTTGTTACGATGAATTAGTTAGTTTACTACAAAAATTAGGATATCAAATAGATATACAAGATGATAAGTATGAGATATACCATCCTGAAGGAAGGAAGGTAATTTTTTTAGGTGATTTAGTTGATAGAGGTCCTAAAATTGTCGAAGTTTTAAAGTTAGTAATGTCTATGGTTAAATCTGAGAATGCCTATTGCGTACAAGGGAATCATGATAATAAATTGTATCGTAAACTTGAAGGGCGAAACGTTCAAGTGAAGAATGGGCTTGAGGATTCTATTCAACAGTTATCAAAGGAATCACAAAATTTTATTGATAAAGTGAGAAACTTCCTAAAACATTTAGAAAGTCATTTAATATTTGATAATGGTCAATTAGTAGTTGCACATGCTGGAATTAAAGAAGAATTCATTGGTAGAACTTCAAAGCGCATAAGAAGTTTTACATTATATGGTGAAACTTCTAATGAAATGGATGAATTTGGTTTGCCGAAACGTTATTTATGGGCTAAAGACTATAAAGGAAAACCTCGGATTTTATATGGACATACACCTAATTTAGATGCATTTAGTTTAAACGAAGCAATTAATATTGATACAGGTTGTGTATTTGGTAATAAATTAACTGCTTATCGTTATCCTGAAGAAGATTTCGTTTCTGTGAAAGCTTTAAAACAGTATTCTGTACCAGCAAGACCAATGAAATAAAAAGAGAAAAGGGGGAACTGTGAAATATTTCAATAAATGGTGGAGTTATGTTATTATCGTTTTAATCTTATTTATACCGAGTTATTCAACAATAGCCTATAATCCAGAAAACACACAAGATGTGATAAAAGAGGTTTTGAGTTCTCCATTGATTTATAATAATAATTGGATATATGGAATGATTAAGATAATATTTATTTTTATTTTATTATTAAGTATTTACAATACTAAATATCAAAAAATATTAAATGGTTATTTCATATTATTATTTCTAGTAACAGCATTATTTCAAACAACTGCTTATACAGAAAACTTTGGATTTGTGATATTAACTGGAAATGCGATTTTGAATTTAATTGTTTGTATATTTTGGTATATACAAGCAGTTAAGTCAAAACCTAATCAAATTAAAAAAAGTAAGAGTAATTTGAAGTATGGATTAATATTCTTAGCGTTTATTGCTTTTTATTTCCCTGTTAATAGTAGTGGAATAAATATTGACTTTTCATTAAAGAATCTATTGATTAATAATTCAATGGTTACTTTCTGTATGATAACACCAGTTGCCTTAACGATTAATTTATTTTTGATTAATAAAATAAATTTTTATACTTTAAGAGTAACTGGTTTTATTGGAATAATTTTTGGAATAATAAATATGATTACCTGGTTTATCTTAAATCCTAAGATGACTTTAATGGGAATAGTGCATATTCCATTATTAGTTATCTCATTATATGCTTTTGTTATTAGTAATCAATACATCAAGGAGGATTAAAAATGGATGCATTAGAAGCAATTTTAACAAGACGAAGTATACGTAAATTTACTAGTCAAATAATTAAGGATGAAGATTTATCGTTATTATTAAGAGCTGGATTTGCTGCGCCATCAGCGCATAATAGACAACCCTTTGATTTCATTGTGGTTAAGGATGAAAAAATATTAAATGATTTAGCAAGTCATCATCCTTATGCTAAAATGTTACCACAAGCAGGCTGTGGAATTGTTGTCTGTAGCGATAATGAAAAGCAAGATGAAATGAGGGTGCTGAAAATCTAGTCTATTTTCAGATAACTAATATTAAATAAAAAAAGTTAGAAATGATTTAACTTCATTTTCTAACTTTTTTATTGTTTCTATTAAAGAATGAGATATATTCTATCCCATTAGTGTTACAATTCTTTTCAAGTTTACTGCGAATATTGTCATTGCTGATTGTATCTGCATACCTAAAAGGCCATGGGATTGACATCTTTTATATCCATGACTATTTTTCAATTCAGAATTTTTAGCTTCTATCTTATACCTTTCTTTTGCTAATTCTTTGAATTCTTTACTTTCTTGAAATTTTTCATGTTCTGCATGAACATTATCCTTCTTTAATGTAACTGTATAAGATCTACTATCTTGTCCTTCTTTATATCCACATTCTTCTTTAAATGGACACGTTTTACATTTTTCTACATCAAAATAATGCGTTTCTCGCAATGGAGTTCCTTCTATCTCATGTTTCTTTTTACCATGTAGTGCAACTCTAACTCCCATATGACCTGCTTTACATACATATCTTTTCGCATCTTTATTATATTCAAAATCCTCACATTTTCTTTTATTTCCTTTAGATACTGTTTTACTCAATTTTGAAACTAATTTAAATTCATTTTTTTTCGCATATTCTATTAGTTCTTTTTCTGAATACGCTCCATCCCCTATAAAAGCATCAACTTCAATTCCATTTTCTTTTGATTTCACATATAATTCTCTTGCTTGCTTTCCATCGTGTTTATCTCCACTTGTCACAACTGCCGCTGTGATAATTCGTTCTGGCACCATCGCGATATGTGTTTTATATCCAAAGAATGATGTATCAGCTGATTTATGTCCTACTTTTGCATCCTTTTCTACCATTGAATTTATTTCTTCAATATTATCATTTACTATTTCTTCTAATAAGTTTGTTTTTAATCTAATATTTTCTCTGATTAGTAAATTTTCATCATTTCTAATTAATTCAACTAATTCATTACAGTATTTTATATGATCGTCTATATTCTTTGATATTGGCTTTTCAGGCATCTTATCTTTATAACTTTCATCAGTCTTATATACTACTTTTCGTAAATTTTTTGATTTCTCTTCTAAGATTTCAAGTGGTGATTTATAATTAAACATACTATTTGTATGTGTTGAGTCTACTATTATTTGTTTTGATTTTATTAATCCTAAGTTTAGTGCTAGCTCTACTGTTTTTGAAATTAGTTTATCTAATAATTCTCCATCTTTTAATCGTAACTTTCTAAACTTTGTTAAACTTGTTGGATGGATAATATCTGTTTCTTCTGGAGCTATTTCTAAAAAATACTTATATGCCATATTTAATTGTGCTTGCTCAACTAAATCTCGGTCAGACATTGGATACATTACTTTTAATAATAATAATTTAAACATAAAAATAGGACATTTCGCTGTCGCTCCATTATCCTTTGTATATTTATCTTTTAATTCTTCATAAACAAATTCAAAATCCACTAATTCTTTAAATTTTCTTAATATATGATTCTTTGGAACCACAATATCATACAACTTACTGTATGGACTTAAGACAAGTTCTTTATTAGGTAGCATACTATCACCAATTTCAAATTATTTTCTACCTTCATTATATCATTTTTCACTTTCTTTTCGTTGTATTTATATGAAAAAAGGAAGAATAATTAATATACTCTTCCCAATTCATAATTTGATGAGACTTTTTCAGCAGCCTCGATGAAATTGGTTTTTCTGTTTCTGATTGTTCAGCAGCGATAGAAAATATATTGTTAGCTGCACATGCACTTAATTATGGTGCAGTTTGGTGTGGTTTATATCCTACACCTGAGTTAATTAAGATGTCTGAGGAAATATTAAATCTACCAGATAGAATTATACCGATAGGATTAATTGCGGTTGGATACAAAGCTGAGGATAAACCAGCAAGAGATATTTATGATGAAAATAGAATTCATTATAATCACTGGTAAAAAAAGAGCACTTGATTTTTCAAGTGCTCTTAGTATTTAATTATTCCATATTAATTCTGCCCATTCAGGATGGTCGATAAATGGATTTCTATTACCTTGATAGTCTTCATAAATAACATTGTTTCTATTCATCTCAAATTCATCTACTGGGTCTAATCGATTCCATTCTAATAATACAGATAATCTTCCCATATAAGGTCTTGAACCATTATTAACATGATCGTTAAGTTCTAGGTCAACTTCACCATGTTCTCCTTCATAACGGACTGCCATATAAAAAATCATACGTGCAACATCACCTTTAACATTATCGCTTGGTTCCCAAGAATCACTATCTGTTTTACATTGTTTACATTCTTTATCATAATTTCCGCCATAATCAAAATCTTTATTGCCTCTTGTACTATTAACAGAAGCATCAGTTGGTCTTAAATGATGAAGATCTGTTCCTGGCCCCATTGATTTTCCAAAATCACCATGAGATTTGGCCCAAACGTGTTCTCTATTCCAATCATCTCTGTCACCACCAAAAGTAGATTTGGCTTGTGAACGTCCTGTATATAATAAGATTACATTATTTGAATTATTTGGATCTTCATCTGTATCTCTAAGCGCGTATTTAACCTCGTCATAGGTTAATTTCGTGTGATTATCAATAATGTCATTTAATGCTCGTTTTAATTGATCACCTGTTTTTCCAATAGCATCTTTATAGTAGGAATTATCAAGCGATGAACTATTAGATTCAGTTGTTGTCGTCGTTTCTTCAGTTGTCGTCGTTGTTTCTTCAGTAGTTGTCGTTTGTTCTTCAGTAGTTGTTGTCTGATCAGTCGTCGTTTGCGCAGTAGTAGTTGTTGTACTAGTAGAAGTAGTTGAATTAATTGATACGTTACAACCAACTAAGGTTACGAGAACTAACAAAGTTATAATTGTGCGAAATTTACTCATTTTATATCCTCCAGTATATTATATTCATATGATATCATAAATTGATTTATTTTTAAATCCTATTATATGTATCATCTTAATAAACAATTTAGTGAAAGTAATTACTAATTTCATAAATTCAGTGTAAAGATGTATATCAAAAATTTGACTTAATTTTTTATAAAGAATTTTTATACAAAACAACAATTTGTTTAAGATATTCGATTACTTGAACACTATGTTTTAACCCACCTAAACGATTTCTTTGAAACCAAATTAGTTGATGATTTTTTATGGTCATGTCTAATTCAGTAATAATTTCATTTATTAAAGTGGCTTTTTCTTCTTTATTTAATTGTTCACTTAACATTTGATTAACTTTTAATAAGGTGTGTAAGAAGAAGATACTTTGTTTAATTTCACTAATTACAAGTTCTCCATCCTCACATTCTAATTCAACTAATTCAATTCTACTAGAGATAAAATTTAAGTAATTAACTAATGTTTGATAATTTTTAGTCGGGAATACATTTTTTTTCATTTTATTAATGTAATAAGTTAATGGGTCTCCATTCATACCATTAGAAGCATTTAATGCCCAAATTAACGAATGAAATGTTTTAGTTCCATTAGAAGTATAAGTTCCTTCATAACGATAATAATTGCCTAAATCTAAGAGAATATCACCGATTAATTTTGATTTATCTTTAAACATAATATTAAGTGACTCTGCAAGGTTTTTATAAAGACCTTCTTCAACACCCCAGGATGTCATGGCCCCATAGACTAAACCAGGATAGGTAAAGGGTAAGTATTGAAGATGTCCAACATCTCCCCAATCAGTTAGTATTATTCCTTCTCCTTTGTATAAGTAGGAATAGTATGAAGCATTTTTAATATTTTCTAACATGTCCATTGTTCTACCTGTTATTGAGCACCAGCTAGATGTTCCCGGACAAGCCATAAATTTAGTATTACAATTAGCTAAATTTTTAAGTGATTTACTAAATGGAGAATTGATATCATAACCCCAATCTAGGAAAATCATATCATCGGGTATTTCATCAATTAAATCAAGATGTTTATTTAATACATCAGCCCAAATTAATGGGGTTTTATTATAGGATTTGATATGTTCATATAATTTTTTCATATATTCAATATATACTTTTCCTTCACCAAATTGCTCACATACTTCTTTACTTCTACCATAACCTAATTCAAATGGTTCATCAAAGTTCATATTGAAGTATTTAGAATTACTATAAGGTAACATATCATCATACATTTTTTTAACTAACTCTATACTTTTTTCATCTAAAGGATTAAGCGTTGATGCAGGTCTGTTTCCTCCCCAAATTGTAAATCCATCTGGACATTCAGCTAAATCTTTAAATTCATCTTGAGCAAGCCAAGGGGCCATATGACCAAAACCATTTTGATTTGGAACCATATCAATAAATAGGTCATTACAGTATTTTTCTAATGTCTGATATTCTTCGATCGTTACTGGTGTATTCCCTTCTGTATATTGCGAGAAACTAGGGTATCCAAAAGAAAAACCTTCAACATATAATTCAAAATGATTATATTTTAAGTCACTCAATTTGTTGATAAATTCATATAATGTTTCCATCGTTGGAATCTTATCACGACTAATATCAAGCATAAAACCACGTGTTTTTAAACTAGGATAGTCATGAATGATTAAGTTATGAATCTTATTATTTTCTTGTTGATTGATAATTTGTTTAAGTGTTTTTAATGCATAAAATGCACCGTTTACAGTATGATAACTAATTGTAATGATATCATTGTTAATTTCAAGTATGTATCCTTCATTATTTAAATCAGTATTTTGGATAAAAATGAGATTATTATTTTCATTTTTAAAATCAACAATAAATAATTTGTTCAATACTTGATAGACTTCTTCAAATTGTTTTTTATACTTCACATTAATTTCAGTATTGATTGAGAAATATCCTTCAGTAATTTTCAAACTTTTAACTTGAGGTACGATAAAATACATTTTTATTAACCATCCCTTTATTATTTATTCTGATTTCATTTTATAATGAAAAAGTTATCTATACAAGTGTGTAAAATGAATTATTTAGAATAATTAATAATCTTAATTTGATTATACATAAGAAAAACAGAATATAACTATAAATACTCTGTTTTTTTAATCTTATAAAAATGAATTATAGGAAAATATTTTTTACTGTATCTATTTTTATACCAGGCGTTTTTTTTAAAGCAATGTATACATTGTCCTTGTCAAATAATAGTCCGCCTCCTTCATCAATAGATATTTCTAGTTCTTTTACTTTATCCCAACTA
The DNA here is from genome assembly GCA_018394295.1 of Mycoplasmatota bacterium. Classification (NCBI taxonomy): domain Bacteria; kingdom Bacillati; phylum Mycoplasmatota; species Mycoplasmatota bacterium. The sequence goes on along the minus strand of CP074573.1, from coordinate 2,431,441 downwards.
TTCATATCCCATATAATTGCTTTACCTTCAGCTTGACTTGATGTAAGTAGATAATGGTTCCAGTAAAAAAGCCCATTTATTGCTTTCTTATGTACATTTTTAAACCTATTTAATAGATTCCCTGTTTTTTTATCCCATATAATAATCGATAAATCAGAAGAACCAGATATAATATACTTATCAGTTACACATACTCTTTGAACGTTTCTTTTATGACCAGTTAATATATTAACAACTTCAAAATTCTTCTTATCCCAGATCATTATCGACTTATCCACAGAAGCTGTATATAGATAATTTTCATCATAACACATTCCCCAAATAGTACCACCATGTTTTTCTAGTATTGTTGGATTGTCAAAATTATTTTTACTTATAACAACAAGTTTACCATTTCTGATTGAGAAGTAAACATGTTCTTTATCATTTAGTGGTTTTCCAAGGTCAGAACTTAGGTCTTGTCCGTATCTACATTTATAAATTTGTTTGAAGTTTATTTTATCAATCACATAGAAATGATAATTGCTTGTACAATAAATATTATGTTGATCCACAGTAACTTGAATGCCTTTTTCTAAGTCATCAAGAATTTTAATGCATTCTTTACTATCTTTATTCCATTCAAATATTTTGTCCTCACTAGTTGTATAGATGTGTTTGTTATCAATAGCTATACTTGAAATTCTTTTGTTAATCAATTCTAATCTTGTCATATAATTCCCCTTTATGGTGATAGTATTTATAGATTTAAGATTTAAAAATAATTTTTATACAAGAGTAAATATAGCATGATTCTTCATAAATCAGTGTCAAATAATGTCGAAATTTATAATATACATAGTAATATAGGTAAAACAAATCCCAATATTGGGATATAATTAGGAATTTAATTCATTAGAGATAAAGTATAGATATTCTAATACAACCAAATATTTAACTATTAATAGTGTTTTTTGGGGTTAATGTTAAAAATAATCGTTCTTTTCAATTTAAGTGTTGATGATTATGCAAAAATCCCATATCGATATTCATAATAAGCATCTTTTAAAGATATTGGATAATCAAAATTTAACGTATCCTTATTAGATAAATGATGATTGTATTTTAATAAGTTATACATTATATTTGCATGATCTTTTCGATTAGTTCTATAATGTAATTGTTTTTTATATAGGTAAAATGATAAGTAATCTTGTAAATGTCTTATAGATACACCATGACTATTTTTTATAATCTTAGTAATCCCGGTAGCCAATTGATTAATATCACCTAAACTATTACCTAGATTAGTAGTATAACGTTTTTTATTAGCTATCACAGGAACTTTATCATTCTTAACACCTAAATTATTCGCAAATTGTTGAATACATGGTTTACTGTCAGAAATAATTAAAGTTGTATCCATAAATTTATCGGTATATTTAGTGTATTTTTCCATTGATTCCGATCCAACTCCAGCTATCTCAAGCAACATATTATCATTTTCATCGATTGCAGCGACAATACATACTTTGTGATGAGATATACCTGAATATGCAGTTATTACCTCTCTTTTTACTATGTCTAGGCATATTTGATGGTTTGGTTCCTTTAAGATTTATCTTTGTATAAATACAATCTAATTCAACTTTACTAGATAAAGTTTCTTTCATCTTTAAGTTTCTGATTGCTTTATAAAGCTTATGTCGCATATAAAAACAAGTTGTGACACTTAAATTAGTATAATAAGCAGTTTCTTTTAAAGATAATCCTGATATTTCACAATCAATAAATTTTAACCATATATCTTCAGTACATCTACTTCTATAAAGAAGAGTGTTAGATGTATCACAAAATGATTTATTACACTCGCGACAAATGTATCTTTGAATTCCTTTGTTTGTTTTTCCATTTTTAACAAACTCAACTGAACCACAATGTGGACAATTCAAACAAATATCGCTTTTAGATTCTATAGGGTTATTGAAAGACATAATGAAACTAAAAACATCTTCATAATTCTTTATAGATAGTTTATTTAATTCATTAATTAAATCTATTTTATTTATCATTCTAATTACCTCACTTTATAATTTCATTATAAAGTGACTTATTACATCATAGATGTAACAATAAAAAAATATCAACACTTAAATTGAATTTAGCGAAAATAATTAACATTTGATGATTTATTTCAAAGGACATTTTCATCGATTTTTTTACTTTATATTAGTTTCACCAAATGTAACAGATGGTAATATTATGAACAATTTTTTTATTATCCTTCATAACTCTTCTTCATTTCATAAAAAAATAAGCTATACTATTATTTAATAAGGATTAGTTATCACTTGTTGAATTTACGATGAAAATACTGAAAACGTTTTATTAAAAAAAAGCATTGAAATTAACTTTTTTTTATGATTTAATGTAACAAAACGTTGAAGAAAAGTAGTAAGCGAATCACTATTTTTAAGAGATCTACTGGTTGGTGTGAAGTAGAAGATATATTTGCTGAACGTGTTTTGGAGTTGGATTATCGAAGATTTGAGGTAATTACGTATGTCTGCGTTAAAGATTAGAGACCTTATATCCTTTTTGTGATATAAGAATCAAGGTGGTACCGCGATTTTGATAAGTCGTCCTTATTTTAAGGATGGCTTTTTTTATATTTATAAAGGAGTGAGATTATGGAGAAATTATTTAATTACAATTCGATTAAAGATTGGATCCCTTTTATTAGTAAAGGGTTAGGAATTACATTATTAATCGCTTTATTCGCAGCTGTCATTGGTGTTGTAATTGGGATAATTGTGACATTAATAAATAATAATAAGAAATTAAGTAAAGTTGCTTTCTTTTATGTTGATATATTAAGGGGAACACCGCTTATTTTACAGTTAAGTATCATTTACTTTGCTTTTCCACAAGTTGTAAATATCATTTTAAATAGGTTTCTTAACTTAGGAATTGAATTTACAATTAGTGCCTTTATGGCAAGTGTTATCACATTTAGTTTAAATTCAGGTGCTTATATATCTGAGGTTATAAGATCAGGAATAAACAGTGTTGATAAGGGTGAGATTGAAGCAGCGATTTCCCTAGGTGTAAAAAAACGGCACATTTACAAAGATATCATACTCCCAATTGCGTTTAAGAACTCATTTCCAGCTCTAATGAATGAATTTATTACTTTAGTAAAAGAATCATCAATTGTATCAGTGATCGGGTTGAAAGACTTAATGAGAAGACAACAAATTGTAACATCACAAACTTATTTATACTTTGAACCATTACTTGTGGTTGGGGTTATTTATTATGTTGTGATTAAGGTATTGAGTTATGTAGGACGTAAGGTAGAAAAGAGGTTAAATTATGATTAAAGTAGAGAAATTATATAAAAACTTTGATGATAATCAAGTTTTAAAAAATATAAATGTTAGTTTTGAAAAAGGTAAAACTACAGTAATTCTTGGTAGTAGTGGGAGTGGAAAGTCTACATTATTACGATGTTTAAATCATCTAGAAACACCAACAAGTGGTAATATCTATTTTGAAGGTGAATTGCTAGATAAAAAAAATATTATCGAACATCGAAAAGAGATGGGAATGGTATTTCAATCGTTTAATCTTTTTTCAAATATGTGTGTGATTGCTAATGTGATATACGCACAAAGGAAAGTACGTCATATAGAAATAGAACAGGCTATCAAGAATGCTAGATTTTTACTTAATACAGTAGGTCTTAGTGAAAAAGAAAATGAATACCCAAGGAAACTAAGTGGTGGTCAAAAACAGCGAGTGGCAATTGCAAGAGCACTAGCGATGGAACCTAAAGTGTTACTATTTGATGAACCAACAAGTGCACTTGACCCAGAAATGGTAAATGAAGTATTAGATGTGATTAAAGATTTAACAACTAAAGGTTATACGAGTATAATTGTTACTCATGAAATGGGATTTGCTAAGGAAGTCGCTGATTATATAATTTTCATGAATGATGGAGAAATTGTTGAATATAAGCCATGTAAAGACTTCTTTGAAAATCCAAAAAGTGAACGTGCTATCGCGTTCTTAAATAAAATATTATAGGAGAAATGAAAATGAAAAAGATAAGTGTATTAGTATTATTTATTATTACAGTATTAGGATTAGTTGGATGTGGAAAAAAGGGAGAAACAGTTACAGTTCTAACTTCAAGTGGGTATGAACCATATGAAATGGTTGGAACCGACGGAAAGTTAACTGGATTTGATATTGAATTAATGGAAGCTTTAGCTCATGAAGTTGGAATTAAAATTAAATGGAAGGATGTTGATTTTGATGGAATTCGTGCTTCTTTACAATCCGGTCAAGCTGAAATAGCGATTGCTGGTATAACACCAAGTCCTAAAAGAGCTTTATATGTTGATTTTAGTGAAATATATTATAATAGTGAAGATGGACTTGTTAATTATTTTGTTTCTAAATCATCAAATCCAATAAAATCTTTAGAGGATTTAGATGGGTTAGTAGTTGGTGCCCAACTTGGTACTGTTCAAGCCAATTTAATAAGCGAATTAGCTAGTAAATATAATTTTACAGTTGATCTAAGAAATTATAATACACAAATAGTAGAAGAGATTAACGCTGGAAGAATAGATGTATTAGTTGTTGAGAGTCTTGTTGCTGAATCAATTTTAGAAGTAAATGATAATTTAAGTAAGGAAATTTTTGATTATACCTTAGATTCAAAATATGGAAACGCAATTGCCTTTACTAAAGGAAGCGAATATGTAGAAGAATTTAATAAAGCAATTGTTAAATTACAAGAAAATGGTAAGATAGATGAATTAGTTAAAAAATGGTTTGATTAATAATATATGACTATGGATACCATTTGGTAATAAAAACTATATTAAAGTATGATTATATATATTAAGATCTCTAGTTTCTGACAAAGCTAGTTTAAAATAATAATGGTTTGATTGTATATAAAAGACTATTGAAGGATAGGTATTCCAACAATAGTCTTTTTGTACATATTAATAGTATTATCCAAATAATGATAAAATCATGTTTATATTAGATTGTTATTTTAAATATACAGTCATTTCCTCCACAAGCTACAGCTTCTACAATCTCAGAAGATTTAATATTTTCACAAATCATACGATACATTTTAATTACATGTCCATTACAACATTCACACCATGTTTTAGACACAGGTTCATATGTTTCCAACTTTCGAAACATTCCACAAACACATTTTTCTAATCCAAAGGATACATAGAGTGTATCACCATCTCTTTTAACGTATCCAGGTGCTAAGAACTTTGAGTATTCATGTAAAAATTCATCTAGGTTATTAGTCTTTTCTTTTAGCTCATTTATTTTAGCGACTTGTTCTTTTGATGGATTACAAGTATGCATTTGCCTTATTTTTTTGATAGTGTTTTCATCAAGTAATATATCCATTCTATCCATGATAATTTTTCCTAATTCTGCTTGTTCTTTCGCAGGCATTTTATCTGGAAGATCAGCATATTCAGGAAAAATTTCTTTAACCATCTCTTCTCCTAAAACTTCTTTAATACTACGATAAATTTGATAAAACTTGAAAATTGCCATTATATCACCTCATAATATTTTTCTCAACAAATTAATTTCAAATGTGTTACTTTTATTATGGTTCTCTTAAAACACAGTACATTTCCTAACCGAACATCTCATAACCATTAATTCATCTCTTTCCAATTGAAACTCTTCTTGGATACCTACTGTGGTTAAAGGTTAATTAACCGAATCAATGAGTGTATCAAATCTTTTTCCATAAAGGCTTGACCCTTAATCGGAAATTTATCTAAAACAGCTAACCCTTTATAACATAACTCTAATGCAGTATCAGGGTTATGATTCACATAAAACTCGTAATATGCTTTTACACGACAACCATTAATATCTTTATCTTTTTTTAAGATATTTCCACCATGCTTATAATATTTCTTAGCTCTATCTATATCATTCGTAATACATCCTACATAACAGAGTTCATAGTATACCACAGGTAATGTTGGAGTGGGAAAGTTATCAATGTTTTCTTCTAATAAGTTAGCATATAAAAATATTTTATCATCATAATTTTTATCTAATGCTTGAAAATAAGCATATATGATAATGTATAAATCAAATGAAGTAAGATTATCTAAATTTAAATTTGGTATATCTAAATGATTAGGACGAATACCCGCTGATAATTTAGTTAATAATCTTTTCATTACAAGTAATTTCTCCGCAAATGGTTTCTTTAACAACATACTCCAAATCACTTTTCCATCTGAGGGATTATTACTTGTCATAATCGGCAATAAATTTAAAACACCTATAAGTATAGAGGATATTCCTAAAAAACTAAAAAATTGACTAAGTGATCCATTAATTAAAGATAGTATTAAAAAAAATGTACCTGAAATGACATTGAATAGAATTCCACTGGCATAAAATAATACAAGTTTATAATTAGGTAATTCTTTTTCAGGTGGAATCATTCCACATAATCCACTATATCCTCTATTTTTAATTATTAAAAATTTCATTTTACCATTTTCTTTACTCCATGAAAAAAATCCAATTCGATAGGATAAGAGTTTATATCCAAATAATTTACCGATTATAAGATGTCCGAATTCATGGATATTAATAATCAATATACAGATAACAATAATCTGTAAAAATATTAATAGTATTAATTTAATAGCATTAGTTCCTCCACCTATTATTAAAAGGGCATAAAATAGTACAATGATCATATAAAACAATAATTTTAAACGCTTAAATATTTTACCATTCTTAACTTTAGATTTTTTTTCCATAAACCTCTCCAATTTTATTATAAATAATATGTTAAATAAATAAATTAGATTTTATAAAAAAGTAAAAACACTTTATAATTCTTTAATATTTTAAGTACAAATACTCAACTTACGCTGATAATAATTCCTAATTTTATCTTTATATGACCAGGTAATTAATAAATGCATCAAAAATAGCGTAAGGAGAACTGATGTAATAATATATAACAAACTGCCTTAAGATACATCTCTTAAAGCAGTTATTTTTAACAGTAAATTTTTATTTAGGAAAGGTAAACTTTAATTATTTAAATTTAACAGCTGTCCCATAAACAAGTACTTCAGCAGCCCCTGACATTACATTACTTGTTGAATATCTAACATTAATAATAGCATCAGCATCCAATCTTTCTGCTTCTTCGACCATTCTTTGGGTAGCGATTTGACGTGCTTCATTTAACATTTTACTATATGAAGTTATTTCTCCACCAACCAAAGTTTTTAATCCACTTAATATATCTTTTCCTAAATGCTTAGATCTAATAGTTGAACCTCTAACTAAAGAAATTGTTTCAAGCGTTTTTCCAGATACAAAATCAGTATTGACTATAATCATTTTTTTCTTCCTCCTTCATTTCATTAATTCTTTGAATATAAACAAAAATAATACTAATTAAAATAGCTAATGCTATAATACCACCAATTATTTTTGCTAATATTGTTTCAAACGCAAAAGTTATGAGTAAAAAATATCCTCCAATAATGATGAAGCCTATAAATCCAAAAATAGCTGGGGCAATATATTTCATATATAAATCACCTCTTAATTTATAGTATATCAAGATTTTATTGAATATACAAGTTTTTACCAATCTAGAAAAATTATTTTATATTAGGTTTTATAGAGCTGAATGAGAAATATTTAGTTTCCATCTCCATTAAATATGAATTCTCTTAAATCTTCGGGTAATTCAACATAGTAATATATCTTACGAGGTGAATTGATATATGTTTGATTATCATAAACATCAATTGTAAATAAATTTCTCCCAGTTAATCCATATTCATTTTCTTCAGTTAGTTCTCTTAATTTTACCTTATATCGTATTCCCCATTCTTCCTCAAAAACTAATTCTTTGGCTTCTTGTCTTGATCTACTACTGTAGTCTAATCCCCAAAATGATTGTATAAAGAATTTTATGTCTTCTTTCTACTACAAAAAGAATATCATAATAAATATTTTCTGAGAACAGTTATTTCATAAACTACGAGTTGAGATACATAATTTACATATTTACTCTATTTAAGATTATAACATACTTAAATAGAGTGGATTGTAACTTTTTAGTTACTTGTTTAGCACCTATTCAATCAATAAGAAACTTTCATAAAAATAGGTGAAATTCACTGTCTTTATAGTGAAATTCACCTTTTTTACTAAAACTTTAGCATGTATATATTGTATATTAGTAAACTAATAAACTACATAATATAAATATATTTATTAAAAATAATATCAACAACTATGCTATTTTACTCGAATTTTTTTCTTTAAATTGTGAATTATATAACTTAGAGTATAATCCGCTTCTAATAATAAGTTCCTCATGTTTCCCTCTTTCTATTATACCTTCTTTCGTTAAAACAACGATTTCATCTGCATTCTGAATCGTTGAAAGTCTATGGGCTATTACAAGAGTTGTTCTTCCTACAGATAAGATTTCTAAAGACTTCTGTATCTTTGATTCAGTTTCATTATCTAGGGCCGAGGTTGCTTCATCTAATATTAAAATTGAAGGATTTTTCAAGAATACTCTAGCAATTGATATTCTTTGTTTTTGACCCCCTGAAAGTTTTACTCCTTTTTCTCCTATATATGTATTGTAGCCTTCTGGAAGCCTAGTAATAAACTCGTGAATTTCAGCTTTCTTTGCTGCGTCAATAATTTCTTCATCATTTGCAGCTGGATTTCCATATAAGATATTTTCTTTTATTGTTCCAGTGAATAGAAATACATCTTGAGAGACTAATCCTATGTTCCTTCTTAATGATTCTTGTGTTACATCCTTTATGTCAATACCATCTATCATAATCTTCCCATTATCTACATCATAGAACCTTGGAATCAAATGACAAAGGGTAGATTTCCCACCTCCTGAAGGACCAACTAACGCCAAAGTTTTGCCTTTTTGGATGTGGATACTTATATCTGACAAAATTGGTACTTTTTCATTATAGCCAAATGTTACATTATTAACACTAATGCTTCCTCTTATGTTCTTAAGTTCAAAAGCATCCTCCTTGTCTAATATTTCTGGTTCAGTGTTCAGAACTTCTATGAATCTTTCAAAACCTGCCATACCTGCTTCATATTGTTGTGTGAATGCTATTAGTCTCATAATAGGTTTGAAAAAATAATTTGTGTATAATAAGTAAGCTACTAAATCTCCTATCCTCATAGCCTTACTATAGACTAAATATCCTCCGACAGTTAGAACAATAACATTTAGTATATTAGAAATTAAACTAATACCTGTACCTAATTCAGCTACTGATTTAAACGCAAATTCATTAGCTTCCTTAAATTCCCTATTACCTTTACCAAATTTCTCTATTTCGTATTTTTCATTGGTAAATGATTTTGTGACCCTTATTCCTGATATACTATTTTCGATTTGAGAATTTACTTCAGCTATTTTCTTCTGGATACTCTTAAAAGCAAAACCTATCTTTCTACGTTTCTTGATTCCAAATAATAACATAATAGGTATGAAAGCAAACATAATAAGAGTAAGTTTCCAGTTGATTGTAACAAGAATTATAAATGAACCTATTAGTAGTATAAAAGACAAAAATATATCTTCAGGGCCATGATGTGCTAGTTCTGATATTTGAAATAAATCATTTACTATTCTAGACATCAAATTACCTGTTTTATTCTTATCATAATATTTAAATGATAATTTCTGAAATCGTTTGAATAAATCTTTTCTCATATCATGCTGCATTCTTGTCCCTAAAACATGTCCCCAATAGTCAACAATATAATTCAATAGCGCTCTTAGAATAAAGAGGAAAACTAATGTCCCAGCTAGTATATATAATGTTCTTATGTTACCTTTTGGTATTACATCATCTAATATAGTCCTAGTTGCCATTGGAAAGATAAGGTCAATCCCAGCAGCTAAAAATGCACTTCCAATATCTAGTATAAATAGTTTCTTATGTGGTTTATAATAAGATATGAATTTTCTTAACATATTTTAATACCTCCTTAGATTTTATTATGTATTTTTATAAAGAAAATCTCTGATAATGTGGAAATACTCTATAGGTTTTTCTATATGTGCGAAGTGTCCACATTCTTTTATTAAAAAGATTTCAGACCCATTAATTGTTTTATGTATTAGTTCTATTTCTTCGTATGGAATTGGATCGTAATCACCATGAATAATAAGTGTTGGACAAGTTATCCTAGGTAATTGATTTAGTAAATTATAATGTATTAAATAACTATGTAGTTGTTTCTGGATTGTGAAAGATTTTCTAACCATTTCATCATCAAAATATTCCATATCTAAATTTTTCATATAGCTAGTATTATAGAAATATAGTTTGTTTATTATTGATAGGTAACGACTAAATACCTTTCCAACTCCATTTTTAATAACTTTGGAACTTGTAAGTTCATTTAATTTCTTATTTGTTTCAGATAATTCTTTTTGAATATCTTCAGTTACTCTTGAATTAATATTTTCCTGAAATTTTTTTATAAAATCTGATCTTGCACCAGTAGATTCAAGAATTAAAAGAGTTTTAAGTCTTTCTGGATATTTAATAGCATAATTTAAAGCTAATAATCCTCCAAAAGATTGTCCTAATACATTTATCTTTTCGATATTAAATGATTGACGTAATTCTTCTAAATCCTTAACAAGATTATCCATTGTTATATCATGAGGTATTTCATCTCCTGATGATTTTCCACAGGAACGTTGGTCAAAAAAAATCACTTCATAATCTTCTGCTAACTTACTAAAATGGGGAAATAAATAATTATGTGCTAACCCTGGACCACCATGTAGTACAAATAAAGGTTCTCCTTCTCCTATACTCTTATAATAAATTTTTATACCATTTATTTCTTTAAAACCTTCTTCAATAATTTTAGTCATAAATATTTCTCCTTTCATTACTTTTTAATACTTTAATCACATAATAACAAAAAGATACTGACACAAACCTGTCAGTATCTTTCATATTTATTGATTAAATTTTTTAGATTTCTTAAAATTTCCTCTCTTAACCATTGAGGTTCTAATATTTCAATAAAATCTTTAAACCTAAAAGCTAGTTGGATATAACAGCCAGGATCACCTGCTTGCATGTTTAATAGATAGTGGTTCTCTTCTTCAATTACTTCTGCTCTATGAAAAAAGATATAATCTTTAATTCTATAATAACTTTCTTTGTTAACTTTTAGCTTCACAGTTTGGGTATCTTTATTTAAGCACTTCATTATACAATGTTTCTTACAATAATATTCATCTATATCAAAATCATCTGGTACTGTAAAGGTTTCATTTATTAATTGTGCATCACTAATTAAAAATATAGGTAAACTTTCTACTTGTCCTACTGACTCACAATAACTGATCACCAACCAATCATCATCAACGTATAAAATACCGTAGGGTTGGATTATCATTTCAGTATTTATCATATCACTAGAAAGAAAAGCTTTTATCTTAATCTTTAAATTTAACTCAAGACTTTTTTTAATCATTTCAAAATAATCATATTCTTTTTTTATTGTATTCCTGCTCGTTTTCTCAAATAAAATCCTCTTTTTTATTTGATTAAATTCCTTTGTATTATCCTCATCCATCACACTTTCTATCTTTAAGAAGGCAGATTCAATATTTTTAGAATATCCAGGTATAGATACTTCATCAATAGATTTTTTTGATAACAGCAAAGAAAATATTTCTTCCTTATTAAACATGATAGGGGGTATAAAAAATTTACTTAAAACAGAATATCCACCATCAGGTCCAACCTGTGATACAATTGGTACATTCATCTCACTTAGTGCCTGTATATCCCTATAAATTGTTCTGATATCTACTTCAAATTTTCTTGCTAAATCACTTGCAGTCATTCTTTTATTTTTGTTTAATACAAGGATTATTGCCATTAATCTCTCAATCTTATTCATCTTATTCACCTTCTAATCTTTTATCCTACAAACTATTGTTATATATAAATAATATCCTAAGTTTAATTATAAACGAAACACATTCTCTTTTCTATACTTATATTTAAATCATTATAGTAAAATCATATTAACCCGTAATGGAAATTGCGGGTATTTTCTTTTCCTCTAGTTGATCCTTCAAGATATTCTTATTAGGATAATAGTAATATTAGTGCTACTTACTTGTTCTGGTTCTTTTGTTGTTGAACAGATTTATTTTATTTCCAACTATTGGATAAAATCAATTCTATTGTAATATTTAATTATTCTAGTCCTCTTATACGAGGTTAACATTGTAATATATTAATAATTGCTTTTTACAATATATAATAAAAAAACAAAGTCATCTTATTAAGTGACTTTGTATTAATATTAGACTTAATTTTTTAATTCTTCAATGTAAGTTCTCATTAATAATGGATTATCCTGATACACCAACTCAAGCTTATAAAAGTCAGGATAATACAGTGACCGTCCAACAAAGGGTGGATTATTAGGGTATAACTATTATATTTATTATAAAACAATGCCTAACTATATAATCATTACAAAGTTTGAGTTGAGTTTAAATAAAAAAAGCCATAATTATAACAATTCTATTTCATTTGGAAATGGTACAACTCTTGAAATATTCCACATCTTATCAATATAGGCATGTGTGTACTTTTGTTCAATATCATGATAGACCAGAGCTCCTTTTGATGTTAAAACATACCCATAGTTAGTTTTCTTTATATAACCCAAAATTCTAGCAACCAACATTTCAAAAGAGTACATATTATTCAATTTTTTACCTATTAAATTAAAATAGGTATTCTCGTTTATTTTAAGTCCATAAGAACTCCAAAACAGAAAATATACAGCCCTTTGTCTTAATGAGAAATCAAGTGTTAAAGATGTAGGTAAATTATCATTCTTTATTCTTTCTATATATCCATCAATAGAAAAAGTATTTATTTTAAATGATTTTCTTAGTAATGTTGTAGCAGAAGTACCAAATCCTAAAAAATTATCTCTTGTTACTGAAGAATATTTCTCTGTACCTTTTTTTGAAAAAGTCCAAACTGATGTTCTATCTAATTCCATTATTTCTGTCAAATCATTCAAATGTTTAAGCATTTTCTTTTTCATCTTACTTGAAAGTGGCTTTTTGATGTTGTTTACAAAAGTAAAATCTATGAACGGATATGTTGATACTTGTGTTGCTCCATAAGTAAATGCTTTCTTAAAATCACTTGTTAACATCTCTTGTGTTTGACCGGGTAATGCAAATATCAAATCTACATCTACCACATCAAAATTATAACGATCCACTAATTTTAGTTTCTCAATGAATTTATCTTCTTTTCTGCCTATATTTGCAAGCAATTCATTATCAAAAGATTGAAATCCAATACTAATCATTGTAATCCCTATCTTTTTCAACTTCGTTAATATGTAATCATTAATGTCTTCTGGGTGCAATTCTAAACCTATACCACCTAATATATTAAAATGTTCTTTTAATTTATTAATAATGTCTTCAATGTGTTTTATCATTAAAGATGGCGTTCCTCCACCAAAATATAGAGATGTAACATCTTTTTTTTCAATTTGATTTAATGTTACAAGTTCAATTTCTTTTAAAAGTGCTTCTTTATATTGTAAAGAAACTTCTTCATCCATTAATTGCTTTGAATAAGGACAAAAAGAACATATACTTTTACAAAATGGAATATGAACATACAATCCAAGCGAATCTAAATTTTCATATTCAAGATTATTACTATAGTTATTCTTGAATTTAAATGGTTTAAACGATCTAGTTGTCGCAATACTTAATAGTTTTGTAAACATAACTCCTCCTATATGTATTTTAGATATGTCCTTAACATGTCCAAAATAACTTTTATTTTACCGTCAAAAATAAGTGCATATTCTGCCGCAAAAAAGTAGCCACATTCTTCGCATAAACCTTCTTCATTTATGCATCTTCCACATATATATTCTTTTCCATCTTCTACAACAACACACTGATAACAGGGTGTTTTAAAATCATTATTTATAATGTATTTAAAAGCACTTTCTAAATTAAAAATCGGATATTTTTCCTTTATCAAATGAGATATTTCTTTACAAGCATTTTCTTTTTCTTCCTTTGTAAGTTTTAGATTTTCTGTCCCTTTGTATGGTGTGTGAAAATTAAAAGAAATTGCTCTAATATTTTTCATATTTTTTGCTATATCACTTACAGACCTAATATCTGCTTTATTTATATTATTAATTGCCATATATAAACAAATATTATCTTTTGTTGCATTTTTTATGTTATCTAAAATTAAATCAAATGTTTCTCCACGAATATTATTATGATTTCTTCTATTTCCATCTAAACTCAATAATATTAAATCAGCCTCAGGTAAATCAATTTTATGAGTACCATTGGTTACTACATTAACAATTAAAAATCCCATTTTTTTTGCTTCTATAACTAAATCTCTAACTGTCTTACCATTATCTGACCATAAAAAAGTCTCTCCTCCACAAAAAAAAAAGAATTCTAATCCCTTTACCATATAAATCTATCATTTCTTTTCTTATATTTATGTATGAATATATTTTAGAATTGATATTATTTACTGCGCAATGCTTACAAGTTAAATTACATTTATCTGTTACAATAATTGTTCCTAAGATAGGCTTTTTTCTTTTAAAAATTACAGTAGATGCTCCAAATAGTGAAAATTTCATCAAATTGCTTAGTTTCATACAATCTCTCCTCGTATAATTGATGGCATGTCTTACCCATATCGCAATTATAGTTTTATTGTCTATAAATTGAGTAAATACAGCTTCCCAGAGTTGTTAAAATTTAACTTAAATTATATCTTCGGTAATATTATACCATAATTCAATAATATGAGGTATATAAAAAAACAAGCAAAACTTGCAAAATGCTAGTGCTCGTTTTTTGATTTAAAACTAAAATCATTATGGTAAATTCTGATTGCAAATAAAGCCATAATAATCATTATAGAATATTTTTAAAGGAGCGATGAGGAATTTCCTTTATCAATAGAAACACTAGTATATTCGTTTGAATAACCTAGCAAATCATTATTAAATACAACTAGAGCATATCCCATGATGTAATAGAAATCACAAAATAGATTCCAAAATCATGCTACATAATTATTTTTTAGTACATATTTACTTATTTTAATGTATAAAGAAACTGCAGTTTTTCCTGCATCATATGTTTTCTAAAATAATTCTTTAAACACTTTTTAGGGGATGATGGTGACAATTGGTAAAGAAAAAAGGAAGTCAGTTAAATTACTTCCAAATTGAATTCAAATTATCCTTAAATGATTTTAATATTACCTAAAAATTATTTATCCTTAAAGAAAGAAGATACTATTGATTGACAGTATACAAGCAATTATTCTTATGGTAATATATCCTATATAAGTACCCGGGAAGGCGCACAAGAAATTGTTAGAACAACTATTGATAAATTAAAAGATTATTAATATTTTTATTGTATCAAAATAAGGAGGGTAATATGCTTAAGAAAACTGATAATTTTGAAAAAATACTAAGATTTTTATTTATTTTAACTTTAATTATTAGTGGCGAGTTTGATAATACTTTGTTAAATTCAACGATGAAAATTGTATGTATTATTTATCTTGGAAATGTACATTTATTTTATTTATTATTATTTTTTAAAGTTTTAAAAACAGACTTTTTTAAGAAAAATAAAAATTTGGTATATACTCATATAATTTTTTTGGTAATAATGTCTGTGATAGGAGATATTATTCTAATATCATCAATTATATTTAGAATTTTTAATGTATATGTATTTTCAACATTAATATTACTGTTTATTTTAATATTAATAATATACTTAGCATTTCGTAAAAAAAATAAGCTATTCTTTAAGGAATATAAAGATTTGTTAAAGAATTATATTTTAAATTGAAAAATATTAAGGAATAAATCGTGTTTTATATTTTAGACCCAGGGAACTAACCCTGGGTTTGATCTTTATATACAACTTTTTCCAACTTCTGTATCCTATAATGCATCTCAGCAAACAAATCTGGTCTACTATTCTCACATGTTTCTGAGTAAAGAAAAAGAGATTATCGACTAATCGATAACCTCTCACAATGACTTTTTTAAATTTTTCGTGTTAAATTCGTGTTTTGCAAATATTTTTACGAATAATCTAGTTATTTATAGGTTAATTTTTATTGGTAGAGATGGCGGGAATCTTTTTACTGGGCTTTTCGTTACTGTAAAATATTTCCACCTTCATTCGTGTCTTTTATTTTAGCATTAATGAGTTTATAAGAAAAAGCATTTTCTTGTTTTTTTTATTTAATAATTAACAACTACCTATTCTGAAATATAGTGAATCTACTGATATATCTACTTTCCTAAAAACAATTAGATAATTACTTCTTTATTATGGCATTAATTGTACATAACTCTACTATATAAACAAGAAAAAAGACAGAAGAATAATGTATCATATGATAATCTAATATTTTATTGAAAAATATGAAATATAGTAATATATAAATTCCAAAAGTAAAATACATAAATTTAATGTTATACTCATGAATAGAAAATTTATTTTTAATATATAAAATAGTAGTACTACATAAAATCAGTATTATATTAAGAATAAAAGAAAAAATAGAAGAAATAATTGGATTAAACATCGCTTAATGTCAAGGTAGTTGTCGCATATTTTTAATTTTTTTAAGAAGATTTTGTTTCTTCTTTTTCCAAAATTGATGATTTTTCTGGGTTTAACCAAACTATGTTTTCCACACTCCAATTTCTTATGTTTCTCGACCATCTTTCTGGGTGTTTAAGTTGTGCTTGTTCATAGACTTTAATTCGCTTTTTTAATATTTTATTAGATAAACCGGAATGCCTTTGATGTGGAGTTAAATATTTTATCCCACTATGAAGATGTTCATAGTTATACCAGTTTATAAACTGTAATGACCAAGTTCTTGCTTGTTTAATAGTCTCAAAGCCCTTATCTGGGTAACCTGGACAATATTTGAATGTTTTAAATATAGACTCCGCATAAGGATTATCATTACTTACTCTAGGTCTACTATTTGATGGAGTAATACCTAGTTGATAAAGGGTCTCTAAAAGAGTGGCTCCTTTCATCGGACTTCCATTGTCAGAATGAAGCACTAAAGGTTTTTTATGTAAAAGTATATTTTCTGCTAATACTGCTCTTTTAACTAGTTCACTAGCGTGTTGAGCAGATTGTTCAGACCATATTTCCCATCCTACTACTTTTCTACTAAATAAATCTAGGATCAAATATAAATAATAATATATCCCTTTTATTGGTCCCTTTAGATAAGTAATATCCCACATCCATACTTGATTAGGACCTGTGGCATAATGTGTTGATATAGGTCTATTTTGGGGCTTTTTAGTATTTCCTCTATGTTTTAGTTGTTTTTCTTCTCTTAAGATTCTATATATTGTTGATTCAGATGCTAAATATATTCCTTTATCAGCTAGGAGTGGCACAATTTCATTAGGAGATAAGTTTTTATATTCAGGCTGATTTACGACTTTTAAAATTTCTTCTCGTTCTTTTTTAGTTAATCTATTTTTGGGTACTTTTTTTTACTAATTGGTCTTTGATCTTCATTTGGTGATGAATCACTTCTCCATCGTTGAAGTGTTCGTAAACTAATTCCTATTTCTTCACATGCTTTTTCTTGTCTTGCTCCATTATCTACAGCTTCTCTTATCAGTGATATTGCTTTTTTGCGATCTGTGGCACTGATTAATCTTCCTCGTCTTCCCCCCAAATCGCACTTGCCTTTTTTCTAAGTACAAGAAGGGCTGCTGCTTCTGCAAGTGCTGATTCTTTTCTTTGTAGTTCTTTATTTAATTTCTTAAGTTCTTGATTTTTTCTCTTAACTGCTTTTGTAGTTCTGTTGCTTGTTTAGCTACACCACCATTAGCCTGCATACATGCATCTCGCCATTCTTTAACTTGATTAACATATAGTCCTTTATTTCTACAATACTTATATAATTCTACTTCACTTAATGTTGCAGTTTCTAAGACAATATGAAACTTATCTTGTGTACTCCATTCTTCTGATTTTAAAGGTTGTTCGTTAACAGGGATTCCATTTTCTTTCGCTTTCTTTTTCCAAGTAAAAAGTGTTATTTCTGGTATTCCTGATTCTCTTGATAATTCTTTGACTGATTCATTATGTGGTGGCATCATTCTTTGTATTAATGATAACTTATAATCCTTTGAGTATCTTGCCATAAAGTTGTTCTCCTTACTAAGTTTTTAAATTTTATTTCAAGACAACTAGTTGTCTTGAAATAACTTACTATGTCTACTATACTATTTTTAGAGTTCCATGACAACTATTCTAACACAGAGGGACATTAATAAAATAAATTCGATAATTCCATATAACACAAGCATGAACTTAAAAATATTAAATCTTTTATTAAAATCAATCAAATTCAAAAAATCATCCTTCCACCATTTCATTCATTATTCGGGCTATTATATCATCATCATCATATTTAGTCAATTTCCCTGAGTATCTAGTAGCTGTAACTTGTATGATCTATATCTGTGAAAATTAAAAAGACAAGTTATTTCTTGCTCTACAATATTTTTTCTTAGGTGTTATTTTTGTTTTTATCTCACATCCTTGATATTAAAAATATAATAAACTATATCAAAATATCAATTATTAAATATTAGCATCACTATTATCATTTTTCTCTCTAAAATTTAAAAAATAGAGTAACATTAATGCCATAGCTTTATTCTCATGATCTAAATAATGTAATGCGCAAATCCCTATCCAAAAAACAACACTAAATATAACAAATAATAATTTCTTTTCTCTTAACAATCTAATCATGAAAATTGATGCAAATATAACAATTAACCCTAGTAAAAAATCGAAAATTTTTTCCATTTCAATTATCTCCTTAAAACATGAAGTTATATTAAGGATGGATACATGAATGGAGTGAATGAGTCAAAAAAAACTGTTGATACCCATACCGTTCATACAACAGTTAATATTACTCCATTATTACAGTAATTATCTCCACTGTCTTCCCAACCACCACAAAATTTTTTAAACTCATTTTTATTAAAATCAACATACCATTTACAAAAAATCAATATAGTCTTGCGTCTAAGCCAAAGAAATAAGTATCCATATATGTTGTTTTAATTTTGTATACTTATTTACCAAATCTTGCTGACGCTTCAAATCCAACCAGATGCCAAATAAGCTGTACCAAGATCTATTACTCCATTTATTACATTTTCATAAATTTGTCTAGCTTCATCTAGGTACATCATTTTGACACATTCTGGGTTATATAGCCTACTTCCTATATTGTTTATATTTGTACTATAAGAACCTATACTTGAGTCATTATTTTCTATTTTAATCTTATTCTGGTTATATTTGGGTTATTTTATGTTGATGAAGATAGCAGGAGTCGAAGCAACTCCTGCTAAATCTTAATTCTTTTTTATGATACTAAAGTATACATGGAGAAGAAATAGAGGATAGTGCCGGCTAAAACAAATAAGTGCCAAAGGCCATGATGGAACTTAAACCATGTGAAAATATAAAATAAAAGTCCTATGCTGTAACATGCTACGCCAACGGTTAATAAGATAAATCCTAGAATTGGCATTCCTAGTAATAAAGGTCCAATAAAGAAAACGAATGACCAACCCATTAATAAAAATAAAATTACATGGATAAATTCAAATTTATCAACCCATATGGATTTTAATATAACGCCAATTATAGCTAATCCCCATTGAATACCAAATAATACCCAACCAATTGTATCAGGGAATGCGATAAAACATAGAGGGGTATATGATCCTGCAATCAAAATGTACATTGAAGAATGATCAAACCGTTCAAATACTTTTTTTGTTTTTCCACGTGGAAAGGCATGATAGAGTGTGCTCATTAAATACATCAAAATGGCTGATGCCCCAAATAGAGACATACCAACTACTTGATTAGGATGGTCTGACCAAACAGTAAGTAAAACTAATCCAGCAATTGATAGTAATGCACCAATTCCATGAGATATAGAATTAAATAATTCTTCACCCAAGGTAAAATCTTTATTAATTTCTAAAAGCTTTTTTTTCTCTTTTTCTATTTTATGATGTTTTAAATGCTCTGTAAAAAAATTAATCATATCTTTAGGCAAACCTTGTTTCTCTTCCATGCTTTCACCTCGTTTAATGTTACTCATATTATAACATCATTAATATAAAAAAGTAAATTAATTATTTAACGACAGTTAATAATTTAAACTAATAGTTTAATGGAAAATAATTGTTTGTTAAATAATAGACATATACCATTTTAATCTGTAAAATAATAAGTAAAGAAAGTGGTGATAATATGTTTTACGATACACATGCTCATATAAATGCAGATAATTATAAAGATAATTTAACTGAAATTATTAATGGAGCGAGAGAAAATAAGGTGAATTATATAAATGTGGTTGGATTTGATCCTAAAACCAACGCTTTAGCGAATGAAATAGCTTTAAAATATGATAATTTATACGCTACTTGTGGACTACATCCTTCAGATATTCATTTGCATACAGAAGATAATTTAAAACAATTGGAATTTTATTTAAAACAAGAAATAACGGTTGCTGTTGGTGAATGTGGATTAGATTATTATTGGCATAAAGAAACTAGGGATAAACAAATCGATTATTTTAAAAAACAGATTGAACTATCTAAGAAATATCAAAAACCACTGATTATTCATGTTCGGGATGCACTTTCTGATAGTTACGAAGTTTTAAAAGAAGCAAGTAAAGATGGGTTACTAAAAGGGGTTATGCATTGTTTTAGCGGGAGCAGCGAAATGGCAAAACAGTTTCTAGATTTAGGATTATATATTTCATTAGGTGGACCAGTTACTTTTAAAAATGCGAAAGCTCCTAAAGAAGTCGCTAAAATAGTACCATTAGATAGACTATTAATAGAGACAGATTGTCCCTATTTAGCTCCTCATCCTTATCGAGGAAAACAAAACAAACCAGCGTATGTCACATTAATCGCTGATGAAATAGCGAAAATCAAAGAAGTTTCTATTGAGGAAATAGCTTCTGCAACTACGCAAAATGCGAAGCGATTATTTAATATCAAGTAAATTAAAAGTGATAAAAAACATCAAAAATTACATACTATTACTGTATATAAAATAAAGGAAGTGTGTCTTTATGCAGGAAAGAAAGCAGATTTTTTTAGTTGGAACAGTAATTGGTGGATTAGTTGGTGTTTTTTTATTTGTCCTTGTCTATGTTGTTTATCATTTTGATGGAGAAAAATCAAAAACACCAATAAATAAAATTTCTTATCAAGTCAATGTAGATAGTGTGATTAACCAAGCAATTAAAAAGGCTAGTCCAAGTGTTGTTGGGATTGTCCGATTTAAAAATAATAGAGAAAGTGGAACCGGTTCTGGTGTTGTATATAAATTAACAAAAGATAGGGCTTATATTGTAACTAATTATCATGTTATTAAAGATGGTAGTAAAGTAGAAGTAGCTTTTCAAAATGAAGAACGCGTTGAAGCTGAAGTAATTGGTGATGATGTGATAACTGATTTAGCTGTTATCTCAATTCCAAAAGGAAATTTAACTGAGTATATGGATTTTTCAGATTCTGGCGAGTTAAATGTAGGAGAATTTGTTTTTGCGATAGGAAATCCATTGGGATTAAATTTTTATGGTAGTGCAACCTTAGGAATAGTCTCTTCTATAGAACGACTAATTCCAATTGATATTGATAAAGACGGTGAAAGTGATTGGTTTGCACATGTTATCCAAACGGATGCTGCGATTAACCCAGGAAATAGTGGTGGGGCATTAGTGAATGTCGATGGGAAACTCATAGGTATTAATTCAATGAAAATCTCAAGTACACAAGTCGAGGGCATTGGTTTTTCCATTCCATCAAATATTGTTTATCAAGTAGTCAATGATTTAGAGAACTATGGAAGTGTTAAAAGACCATTTATCGGTATTCATCCAATTAGTATAAGTAAATTAAGTACAGAAGAGAAAAAAGGGTTAGGGATTGATTACTTAACAAAAGGAATTTATGTCAATGATGTGACTCCTAATTCATCAGCTCAAAAATCTGGAATTGAAATCGATGATGTGATTGTTAAAGTGAATGAAGATGAGGTAAAAGATGTAACAGACTTCCGATACAAAATCTATCAACATGAACTAGGAGATGAAATAAAGTTAACTATTATACGAGGAAATAAAAGAATTGAAATAAAGTTTAATTTAGAACCTCATATAGATTTTTAAAGAAAAAACCGTGAAATAGATTTTCACGGTTTTAATAAATTGGTTCTGTTCCTTTGATATAATACATCAATTTTGTATACTCTTTTGTATATCGGTTCGCGACTTCTCCTGTAATAGGGTTAACAACTAATGTAGATATATTTTTTGAAGGTTGATACCAACTTGTCTTTTGATGTTTAAAATAATCCTCCATTATTTCAACCCATAAACGTTTAGAGTAAGTTTTTTCATCATATAACTCAATTGGTTTTTGAGTATCATAACCCGTCCATACACCAAGAACTAAATTAGGATTATAACCAATCATAATATTATCATAATCTGTAGAACCACTTTTTCCAGCATAAGGATGGGTTATACGATAAGCGATTGATAATCCAGTGACGGAGGCTCTATAACTCATATTAGTATCAAACATTCCCCTTAACATATGATTCATTATAAAACACAAATCAGGATTTAAAATCTGTTGTTTGATTGGAACGTATTCATATAATACTTGATCGTTTAAATCGGTTATTTTTGTAATGTAAACAGGACGTACTTTTTTTCCAAGGTTTGCAAAGTGAGCATAGGCATTTGTCATTTCACTTAATTTTATTTCTGTTGTACCTAATGCTAAAGAGGGAACAGCTAACATATCTGATGTAATTCCTAGGCGATGAGCTGTTTTAATCAGTGTGTCTTCACCTAAAAATAAATGGGTTTTAACCGCGTAAATATTATCTGATACAGCCAAAGCATATGCCATTGTCACATCTTCATTTGCGTAAATATTAGCGAAATTACCTGGTGCATATTTTTCTGAACCCTTATTAATGTAAAAGGTTGTTGGTTCACTTCTAAACGTAGTGGTTGGTGTAAATCCATATTCTAAAGCTGAATAATAAAGTAAAGGTTTAATCGTTGAACCAGTTTGACGTTTTGCGGTTACTGCCCGATTATATTGTGATGAACGATAATCTCTTCCTCCGATAACTGCTTTTACAAACCCTGTTTGTGGATCCATCGCAAATACAGCTGTTTCAATTTCAGAATAAGGAGAATATGTTTTATTAATCGCTTCTTCAACAATATGATTTAAGTGCGTATCTAAGGTAGTGTATACTTTAATACCTTTGAAGAATTGATCTTGAACTAAATCAAATTTTTCTAATTCATGCATAACGATATCTTGAAAGTAAGGTGCCATGTTATTAACACTTTGGGGATGTTTACCAATAATGACTATTTCTTCATTCAGTGCTTCATCGTATTCTTCTTGTGTTATTTTATTTTGAGAAAGCATTTGAGCTAAGACTAATTCTTTCCTTATGGTATTTTTTTCAAAGTGAGTAATAGGGGAATAGAAAGTTGGCGCTTTTGGAATTGATGCTAATACGGCCGATTCAGCAATTGTTAAATCTTTAGGGTCTTTACCAAAATAAAATTGTGAGGCATCCCCAATTCCATAGATACCATGGCCAAAATATATCGTATTTAAATAACCTTCTAAAATTTCATCTTTTGTATAATTTTGTTCTAAAAGAAGGGTGTAATAAGCTTCTTTCACTTTTCTTTCAATAGATTTTTTATGGCTAAGGTATAAATTCCGTGCATATTGCTGGGTAATTGTTGATGCACCATATTTTTTACTCATGCTTGAAACATTATCAATAATTGATTTTACAATGCGACGGTAATCAAAGCCATTATGTTCATAAAAGTGTTGGTCTTCTATGCTTAATATTGCACTTATCATATGTTGTGAGATGTCAGGTAAGGTTACATAGGTTTGAGTTTGTTCATTATTTAACTCAAAAAATTTAACTTGATCTTGACTATAAAATTCAATTGTCTTTAAATCACTAATAGCGGGAAGTTTTTGTTTTTTAATGTAAAAAAGTGAAGATGTAATAGATATGATAATAAAGATAATAATACTAAATGCGATGAGAATTGTTTTGTTTTCTAATAACAACTGCTTTTTTCTTGAAAATATCTTCAAATTCAATCACCTTCTTATCTTTTTCCTTTTTAGTGTTTTATCTTTTTTAAAAAATATGATATATTAATATAGTAAAAATTTGTATTTAATATGGAGGAATATGTATGCCATTAACAGCTGGAATTGTCGGTTTACCAAATGTTGGTAAATCAACACTTTTTAATGCCATAACAAAATCAAAAGTTGAAGCAGCTAATTATCCATTTGCGACAATTAGTCCTAATGTTGGAGTTGTAGAAGTACCTGATACACGATTAATAGAATTAACAAAACTTGTTAATCCACAAAAGGTCATTGCAGCTGCTTTTGAATTTACTGATATAGCGGGTTTAGTACGTGGAGCAAGTAAGGGTGAAGGGTTAGGAAATCAATTTTTAGCTAATATCCGAGAAGTTGATGCAATTTGTCAAGTTGTTCGTTGTTTTGAAGATTCAAATATCACACATGTTGATGAAGCAGTGGATCCAATAAGAGACATTGAAACGATTAATTTAGAACTCATCTTTGCTGATTTAGATCAAATTGAAAAGCGATTAGGTCGAATCGAACGTCAAGCAAAAATGAATGAAAAAGATAGTAAAGATGAATATCATACACTTGAAAAAATAAAAGCGGGATTTCATAAGGGAATTCCAGCACGATTACTTGAATTAACTGATGATGAAATTCAATCAGTGAAACACTTACAATTATTAACATTAAAACATATGCTTTATGTTGCTAATATTTCTGAAGATAATGTATTAGATTATGAAGCTAATCCTCAGTATCAACAAGTAAAAGAATTAGCCTTAAATGAAGGTGCTGAAGTCATCGCATTATGCGCAAAAATAGAGGCTGAACTAGCTGAATTAGATGATGAATCAAGAATCATGTTTTTAGAGGATTTAGGCATCACAGAAAGTGGGCTAGATAAACTAATTAAAGCATCTTATCATTTATTAGGATTAGAAACATTCTTTACCGCAGGACCGAAAGAAGTACGGGCATGGACGTTTAAAAAAGGAATGACAGCACCAATGTGTGCAGGTGTTATTCATACTGATTTTCAAAAAGGGTTTATTCGTGCAGAAACAATTAGTTATGATGATTATGTTCATTATAAGACTGAACTGGCTGTTAAAGAAGCTGGTAAAATGCGACTTGAAGGAAAAGAGTATATTGTTAAAGATGGGGACGTCATGCATTTCCGTTTTAATGTATAAAAAAATAAGTATAGGTTTTGACCTATACTTATTTTTACAAGGGTATTTATACAATTGATTTTAAAGTGATTATAGAGGTGAAAAGGATGGTTAAGATATTTTTAATTGAAGATGATAATAAATTAGAAGTATTGATAAAAGAACACTTAATAAAATATGATTATACAGTATTTACTGTAAATGATTTTAGTGAAGTCATACAAGAATTTGAAAAAATTCAACCGGATTTAGTTTTATTAGACATCAATTTACCATATTATGATGGCTTTTATTTATGTCGTTTATTAAGAAAAAAAACAAATATTCCAATCATTATAATCTCTGCTCTTAGTAGTGACATAGAACAGGTGATGGGGATTGAATTAGGAGCTGATGACTATCTTGTAAAACCTTTTAATTTATCACTGCTTTTAGCGAAAATTAAAGCTTGTTTAAGAAGGTTTCAAGGGTCATATGTCAAACAATCAATTATCAATGTAAATGGCTTATGTTTAGATGAAAACACCTTTAAAATGATGTATGAAAATCATAGTGTTGAATTATCTAAAAATGAATTTAAATTAATGAAATGTTTACTTGAAAATAAAAATACATATGTGAAAAGAGAAACTTTACTGGAAATACTTTGGAATGATTCAACCTTTGTTGATGAAAACACATTAACAGTAAATGTTTCAAGAGTGAAACAGAAATTAAAAGATATTACTTTAGAAGATGTTGTGAAAACAAAAAGAGCTGTAGGGTATCAACTAAGTTTTGGTGATGATGATGAAACTATTTAAAGAATTTATCAAAGATTATTTGGGTTTTATTTTAGTTTATTTTATAAGTACTTTTTGTATGATTCTCTATTTTTATTTAGAAACAAATATAAGTAGCGTTATTTATCCAATTGGTATTTCATTATTTCTCCTCATCATTTTTTTAGGTATCAGATATTATCAGTACGATACCTTTAGAAAGAGTCTTAATCAGGTGATAGTAAATAATTTACATGAGGTGGAATCTTTTAATAATCTTCAAAAGAGTGTGAGTGATCTAATTAAAAAGCTCCGTAAAGAAACTTTTGAAGAACAAAGAGCTATGACAACAAAATTGAATAATAATAAACAGTTCTTTTCACACTGGATACATACGATGAAAACACCGATTTCAGTAATTGATTTAATAATTCAGAAAATTAAAAGTGGAGAATCACTTGATATAAGTGATATCGACTTGGAAAATAAAAAATTATTAAACTTATTAGAACAAGTTCTTAATCTAATTCGTTTAGATGATTTTGAAACTGATTTTCAATTAGAAACAATTGACTTGGTGTCATTGATTCATTTGATGATTAATGAAAGAAAGAAAGAATTTATTTATAAAAATATTTATCCTAAGGTAAATGTTTCAGATAAAAAAATAGATATCACAACTGATGTAAAGTGGAATCGTATCATTATTGATCAGCTTATTAATAATGCATTAAAATATAGTAACCCTGAAAAAAAACTTATCTTTGAAATCAATCAAAACAATCAAAAAGTAACTCTATCAATAAAAGATGAAGGAATTGGTATTCCAGAATATGATTTATATAGGTTATTTGAACCCTTTTTCACTGGAAGTAACGGTCGGCAATCCAATAATTCATCGGGTATTGGATTGTTTGTGGTTAAACAAATATGTGATAAGTTAAACCATCATATTTCAATTGAATCAGAAGTTGGAGTAGGTACAGAAGTCACCATTACTTATCTTACAAATTTGTAAGATTCATGTCATCTCATTCGATTTCTATATAAGATGAAGTCTCGTATAATAAAATCGATCATTGAGAAAAGGAGTGGAATTATGTTATTAGTAACTCGTAATTTAGAAAAGATTTATGGTGGAAAAAATGATATTAGTGCTACACATGCACTAAAAGACATGAATTTAAAAATACAAAAAGGTGAATTTGTAGGGATAATGGGTCCTTCAGGTAGTGGTAAAACCACTTTATTAAACATGTTAGGTGGATTAGATGAACCTACTTCTGGACAAGTTGAGTTAATGAATTATGATTTATCAAAAATGAATCAAAATGAATTAGCCTTATTTAGAAGAAAACATATTGGATTTATTTTTCAGGATTTCAATTTATTAGATAGTTTAACAGTTAAAGAAAATATTATGTTACCAATGATATTAGACCATAAAGAAGAAAGTTTGATGAAAGAAAAGGCAAATGAATTAATCCAGTACTTATCCATTCAAGCCTTAGAAAATAAATATCCATATCAAATATCTGGGGGACAAAAGCAAAAAACTTCAATTGCCCGAGCTTTAATAAATGAACCAAGTATTTTACTTGCCGATGAACCAACGGGTAATTTAGATTCTAAATCTTCAATTTCTATTATGCAATCTTTAGAAAAGTTGAATCAAGAAAAAGAAAGTACTATTTTATTAGTTACTCATGATGCGTTAGCTGCAAGCTTTTGTAAGCGAATAATCTTTATTAAAGATGGGAAAATTCATTTAGAAATGGTTAGAAAGGGGAATAGAAAAGCCTTTTTTGATCAGATTTTAGATAATCTTGCGGTATTAGGTGGTGAGCCTAATGAATTTTAAAAGCATGATTCGAAAAAATTTTATTTATCATATAAAACAATATTTAGCTTTCTTTTTATGTATTAGTTTTTCAATTATGGTTTTCTTCATCTATTCAATCATCTATTATAATCCTGCATTATATGAAACCATTAGATATACTACTATTGATGAAGTAATGAAAATGGCATTATTTATTATTGGTATCTTCTCTGTTTTTTTCATTCATTATGCATATCAGGCATTTATTAAGTCAAAATATCATGAAATAGGGCTTTTTATAACACTTGGAATGACAAGTAAAGAGATTAATCGAATGAATAGAATTGAATATTTTATCATTATGTGTATATCAATTGTAGCTGCGATTATAAGTGGTGTTGTATTTTCTAAGTTATTTTATATGATATTTCTTTCCATCATTGATTTAAAGGATATTCCCTTTATTTTAAATTATAAAAGTTTTTTATTAACAATTATCTTATTCTCTTTCATATTTACAGTTGTGTTAATTATCTCACACTTTAAGATAAATAAGTTTCAAGTAATTGAGTTATTGAAAAAAGAGAAAATGAGTGAAATTAATGATTCGAATAATCCGTTATTAGGTTTCATTGGAATTCTATTAATTATTGTCTCTTATCTATTAACCTATCTATTATTAGTTAAAAATGTAGTTAATAACCCTCTACTTTTCTTAATATTATTTTTTACTATGAATTTAATTGGATTATACCTAATAATTAAAGAATTTGGACAAATTATTTTAAGATTAATAAAAAAAGAGAAATATCATCAGAATATATTATTTTATTCTGAGTTAAAACAGCATTTTAAACAATATAAGAACATCCTATTTGTTACAACTTTATTAATTGCTGTTGCGATTTATTTTATTGGATTGACTTTTTCGGTCTATGCAACTCAGCTTGAAGAGGTGAAAAAGGTATATCCTTATGATCTCATGCTTATAGAAACAGGATGGAGCAAGTCTCTAAGTGATGAAGAGATTACACAAATATTTGAAAAGCATCACATTGATAAAGAAGAAAAAACAATGGAATTTATGCATATGATTTTATATAAAACCACAACGAATCAGTATGGGATTTGGGGCGATACAGTTATTGTCTCTGAAAACATGTATAATCAACTAAGTCAAAAAAATTTAGATGTTAAAAAAGATCATGCGGTTGCTATCTCTTTTGAAGATGGATCGTTGAAATGGTTTGAAAAAGAAGAAGATATTGTTTTTAAAGACCAGCAAACAAATCGAAACTTCCAGTTTAAGTTTCAAGAAGAAAAAATAGGGTATCATTATAATATAAATAATTATCAACTACAATTTATGATTATTATCGATGATGCCAACTACAATCAGATTGTCAGAGAATTAGGAAGTGATAGAATTGAACGGTTTCGAATGTTTAAGTTAGATCATTGGATGAATTCAAAACCTTTAGTTCTTGATTTTGTTAACGCAGTAAAAGCAAAAAATCCTGAAAAAATAGAGAATCAAACGTTACAACAATTATATAATGATTGGTCTCTGATGCCATCATCTAGAGTTCTTGCTTATGAAAATAATATGCGGAATGCATCTTGCAACTTGTTTGTTATGTGTTTTATTGGAATTACGTTTTCTATTTCTATCGGGGTAGTGATAACTCTAAAATTATTTAACGATTTACCTAATCAAAAGAAACGCTATGAAAAAATTAAAAAAATAGGATCATCTGATGTAGAAATGAAGAAACCAATTTTCAGCGAATTAAAAGTCATCTTTTTTATTCCAATGATCCTTGGATTATTAATTGGTTTTCTCTATATTATGTTAACCGCAATGAATTTTACATTTTATTATCGAGTGATGTGGTATAGCCTAATGATGATGCTTGTATTTATTGTTATTCATTTCACCTTCTATTTTATTACTAAAAATAAATATATTAAACAGATAATTCATTAAAATCTTATTCCCTTCTTCTAAATTTTAAAGATAATATATTAAGAACTAGTTAAAAATTCCTTTTTTTAAGGATTTTTAGCCAGTTCTTTTTTCGTGATATAATTGCTCGAGTCTACCATACCGATAATTCAAAGTCGTAATTTTTTTGATAATATTTTTAAATTACATAAGTTATGGTATTATATAATAAGTATAATTAATTAAAAAAGAAAAATCTTAGTTGAAAGGAGGAGACTTATGAAAAAAAACTATTTTATTGTATCTTTTTTATTGATGATTGCACTTACATTTTTATCAGGATGTGAACTATCAGAACTTACAACTACCACTAAGGAAGTAGAAACAGAATCAACAACTACAACCGAGGAAGTAGTTACAGAATATACTACTACTAATTTAGATGATGTTTTAACGGAAGAGTACCTAAATACATTAGCAGAAAGTAAAATTGATGCAGACGCGAGTGATTATATCATTTTTATTTACAGTCCATATTGTAATCATTGTCATCAAGTTCTAACAAGTAGTGAATATGAAAATTTTGTTTCAAACCCCAAAATTAAGTTATATCTAATAAATACCGTTGATATTACAGATGTTTTTCTTGAAAAAACCAAAGTAGATGCAGTACCAACCATGATTAATATAGAGAAGCAATCAGATGAAAGTTATCATGTATCTATCAAAGTGGGATATACTGATTGTATCGAGCTTCTAGTCACACACACATTAACTAATGAATGATTTTGATCATACTTAATTGAGTATTTAAATAAAAAAAATACCATCTTGTGGTATTTTTTTATTTATTTTTAAAACGTTTATTTAATTGTTACTCACCAATATTGTCAACAACTTCATGTAATAGTGTAGGAATTTCAAGTTGTTGTGGACATTTAGTTAAGCATTCACCGCATTCAATACAATTTACTGCTTTTTCTTCTTCTTTTAAATAATGTTTATAGGCAAATTTACCTGAATCTAGGTTATTGTACATATAAGTATTATTATATATTTTAAAGTTTCTTGGTATTTGTATCCCTTGAGGGCATGGCATGCAATAATTACATCCTGTACAAGCAATTTTTACACGTTTATTAAGCATATCTCTTACTCGATCAATTGCTTTGAATTCATTTTCATTTAATGGTTCAATCTTGTCAAATATTTTAACATTTTCTTCAACTTGTTCTAATGTAGACATACCACTTAAAATTAATTTAACACCAGG